>CALCVR010000380.1 GCA_937905915.1 uncultured Eubacteriaceae bacterium | reverse complement strand
ACGTATTTTACTGGTGGAGGACGACTGTGCTTTGGCCATGGGATTGGTGTATTCCATCCGGCAAGAGGGATTTGAGGTCACCCATTGCCCGGATGCAAAATCAGCTCGGGAGGCCTTTTCTTCCTCCCCCTTTGATCTTGCGATTTTAGATGTCATGCTCCCTGACGGCAATGGATTTGAACTGTGCCGCCAATTTCACAGCAGTTGTCCCGTTATTTTGTTGACCGCCTGCGACGAAGAGGTCAACGTGGTCATGGGCCTGGACGGCGGCGCCGACGACTACATCACCAAGCCTTTTCGGGTACGGGAATTGATCTCCCGTATGAGGGCGGTGCTCCGCCGGTGCAAGTCCACTGACGACACCTTAAAGGCCGGCGCCCTTACGCTGCATCCAGAACATAGCTGCGTCACACTGCGCGGGCAGTCCATCCCCCTGACTGCCATGGAGTTGCGCCTGTTATCCCACCTAATGCGCAACAAGGGGCAGACCCTCACCCGTACCCAGCTGCTGGACAAGCTGTGGGACAACCGGGGTGAATTTGTGGATGACAACACCCTTTCGGTCAACATACGGCGTCTGCGGGAGAAGCTGGAAGAAAACCCCAACCAGCCTAAGACCATCCTTACGGTACGAGGGGTCGGGTATCGATTGGAGGTATCGGAATGAACCAAAGCCTCAAAAACCCCCAATTGAAAAAGACCTTGATCCGCGTTACCCTGTGGATGATTCTCATCACCGTTGTCGGCTGCCTGATCTTTGTGGGGCTCTCCAAACTACAGGCCGCCGAGATGATACGGCAGAATATCGCCATCGCCGGCCGCATGACTTTGGACGAAGATGCTCGGGATGTGGCCCATCTATTTACCGATCCTATCTCCGATGAGGATTACAAGGCGGGGAAGGAGCTCCTCTCCTCCTATGGGGTCAACATCGATATGGATCCGTCGCTCTACGGGCCTTATCATTCCCTTTTGGTGCGGCAGCTGGTCTGCTTTTGCTTTTTGATGCTGGTTTTATGGGGCATTGTGATGCTTTGCTGTATCCGGGGTATGCATGGGGTGTACTCCCAAATCCGGACCTTATCCTCCCGCGTCCGTCAGGCTGCCGACGGCAATCCCAAACTCCTTCCCGCCATCAACGAAGGGGACATGCAATCTTTGGAAAACTCCATTAACCTTTTGGTAGAACGGTCGGGGTTCGGCATGGAATCCCTCAAAGCCGACAAGGTTTTTCTAAAAAATCTTTTATCCGATATCTCCCATCAACTAAAGACTCCCCTGGCCGCCTTGCAGCTTTACAGCGATCTTATGTTGGATCATCCCGATATGGAGCCCCATCAGCGCGAAGAATTCTTACGGCAGTCCTCCCAGCAGCTTTCCCGCATTGATTGGCTCATCCAAGGGATGTTAAAAATGGCTCGTTTGGAATCAGGTTCCATCCCATTATCCTCTGTGGCATTGGCGGCTATGTCCCCCTTTCAGGCCATGGCCCAGCTCAAAAAGGTTTCCCTTGTGTGCCAGATTCCAAATACGATCCTTCTCAACATTGACGCCGACTGGACCATCGAAGCTCTAGGAAATCTCATCAAAAACGCATTGGAGCACTCCTATGAAGGAGGCCATATCCGTCTGACCGCCAAGGATACCGCTATGACGGTGCAGCTTTCGGTCATCGACGACGGCGAGGGTATGGAATCCACCGAGCTCCCCTATATTTTTGAACGGTTTTACCGCAAACAAAGTCAGGTCAAGTCCTCCAGTGTTGGAATCGGATTGTCTTTGGCCAAGGCTATTTTGGCCGAAAACGACGCCGATATTTACGTAAAAAGCGCCCCGGGACAGGGCTCGGAGTTTGTCATCACATTTTTAAAAAAGTCATTGTAATTGCATGGAATGCTCTCCATCGCCTATTCTGTAACAGCATTTATGAAAAAGGATCGCTGCGGGCCGATCCTTTTTTGTTTCTATGGCTTGTCTTTTTCAAGAGGATTTTGTCTTATTTTCTGTTCTTACAAATCTGTCATGTGACCGTCATGTGGACGTAAGGTGATGATGGCATACTGTTTCTTGCAATCAAACAATAAGGAGGAACTGCGAGAATGGAACCTATTGTAATGGTAAAGGATCTCTGTAAAGTTTACGGCAAAGGACCTATGGCGGTCAATGCGTTACAGCATGTCAATTTTCAGGTGGAAAAGGGTGAATTTGTGGCCATCACCGGCGCGTCCGGCAGCGGCAAATCCACATTGCTGCATATGCTCGGCGCTGTGGACCGCCCCTCCTCCGGGTCGGTTATGGTAGACGGCGTGGACGTCTTCTCCAAAAAAGAGGGGGAGTTGGCGGTTTTCCGCCGTCGTAAAGTGGGATTTGTCTTTCAGTTCTACAATCTGATCCCTGTGCTCACGGCTGAGGAAAACATCACCTTGCCAGTTATGCTGGATGGACAAAATGTAGACAAAGATCTCCTGGAAGAGATTTTGTCTTCGTTGGGGCTGTCCGATCGTCGGAATCATCTGCCCAGCCAGCTATCCGGCGGACAGCAGCAGCGCGTGTCCATCGGCCGGGCTCTGATCTACCGTCCCTCTATCCTGCTGGCCGACGAGCCCACCGGCAATCTGGATACCCAAAACAGCCGAGAAATCCTCTCCCTGTTAAAATCCTCTGTGCGCAAATACGGCCAAACCTTGATTTTAATCACCCATGATATGTCCATCGCCTCCCAGGCCGACCGGGTCATCGTCATGGAGGACGGCCGAATCCGCAGCGAGGAGGCGTAATCCATGAATAGTCTTTGGACCTTAACTGGACGTTATCTGCGCAAGCAACGCCGGCGCACCATCCTGACGGCTTTGGGCATCACTATGGCGGTGGCCCTGGTAGCTGGACTGGGCCTGATTATTACCGGCGTACAGCAAATCCTCATCGGCGATGCCATCGAAGGTTCAGGCAACTGGCACTATACCGTCGGCAGCGCTCCTAAGGAAGCCCAGTCCACTGCAAACACTCCCGTTGAGGATTTGGATCTTCAAGAGGCCCCCATCACCCTCACCTATGACCAAGCCACTCAACTAGGACAAAATATCCGGTTTGAGAAGGCAGGGCTTGCTCGGGAATATCAATTCGCCCAGTTGGATTTGGTAACTCCCGACAGCGATCCAAATGACGCCGCCAATTACAACTACCTTCAGATGCGGGAATATAATTTTGTGGCCGATGAATTTCGTCCTTATCGCGCCGTCTCCGGCCGCCTTCCTCAGAATCCAGGAGAAATCGCCGTCAGCACGGGACTGATGGATAAACTCCCAGGCAATCCCCAATTGGGAGATACCATTACGTTGCCGGTGGGATATTTCACCGGTTCCCGCACCGATGTGGAGGATTTTGACTCCCCTGTGGTTTACACCTTTACCCCAAAGCAGACCTGCACCTACACCTTGGTAGGATACATCAATGTGGTCAGCGACAGCAGCATGATGAATACCTACAACGCTGTCACCTACGGTTTCCAAGGAGGGGAGGACTGCTATACCACCTATGTCCGAATGAAGCCGGGCGGTGATTTCAATCAAAAAATGCTGGATGCTTTAGCGGAAAATAACATTGTGTATTCCGGTACCGATACCCTTACCATAGACGGCATCACCTCCAACTATTCCCTATTGCGCTGGTCTGGCCAAACTTTGAACCTAGAGGCAAACGCCGCTTTCTCCGGTTTGTTTATTCTGCTGGCCGCCATTATTTTAGTCACCATGGGGGCTGTTATCCGGAACTCCTTCGCCATGTCGGTTTCGGAACGCATTACTCAATTTGGCATCCTTCGATCCATCGGCGCATCCCCGAAACAGATCCGGGGGCTGGTTTTGCGGGAAGGCATTCTAGTTTCTCTATTCTCCATCCCTTTGGGACTGTTGTCCGGCATCGCAGCTATGGCCATTGTCTTCCGTGTTGTAGCCAGCTACGAAGTCAGTTTCTTTAAAAACTTTAAGCTGGTTATCACACCTTGGCCTTTGATT
>CALCVR010000379.1 GCA_937905915.1 uncultured Eubacteriaceae bacterium | reverse complement strand
TTTATGTATCGGCTTCCCTGACCGAGATGATGTCCATCTCTATGTTGGAAGGCATGGCTTCCGGATTGCCGGTGGTGCTTCGGTATGATCCCGTCAACGCCTCCCAGATTGAAGAAGGTGTCAACGGTTATAACTACAAAACCCCGGAAGAGATGGCTTCCATCATCCACAAGCTTATGGAGTTGAGTCAGGATGAAAAGGATGCTATGCGGGTTCGGGTGCGGGAGAGTGTCCGCAACGCCGGCGCCATCAATCTTGCCAAATATATGCTAAAGATTTATTCCCGCGTCACCGGTATTCCGGTAGAGGACTAAAGGAAAACCAGATAGAACAAAAGCGGCTTACCCAGCTGGGTAAGCCGCTTTTGTTCTATCTTCCCTACTTCATCCAGGGGAGGCTGACAATACCGGAGAAAAAATCAAAACTCTCGTTTGTTGTAGATGGAAATCGACAAAATAGCCGACAGAGCCAAAAGAATCAGTCCGATAATGGGCAATAGAATCACAGATGCATTGGAAAGAGGCATAACCGCTAAGGCGGCGGAGTTATCTGTACTTAGGATAGAGCTGGCTCCTCCCAATCCAGCCGAAAGGGCCACTACAATCAGAATGAACCACAGGCGTCCCTTTTCTACCCCAAATCGGAAAATAATCGGCATGATGAAGGAAACGTAAAGGCATCCGCAGACAAACGATGCAGATATCATAACGGGCGAGAACGAATAGGGAGCCATACTCATACCGACCAACGCCGACAACACACATCCTATTAGTACGCCCATCATGGACAAAACATATTTGCTCAATACCATATCCCGCTTGGAATAGGGCATGGTAGCGGCGTAAATCTCCCATTTATTGCGTTCATCCAGCCCCATGACGGTAATGGGAAACATGGCTAAAAGCATCACCGCAAGAATTCGGAAAAAATGCCCTTCGTTTCCCGGCATGATCCCGGAAACCAATATCAGCAGCAAAGGGACCAACAACATAATGCGGCACTGCTTCCAGATAACAAACCAGTCCTTTAACAGTAAGGCTTTCATGGTTATTTTCCTCCCTTGGCCAAAAATACGATAATCTCTTCAATGGTGGCGTAATCGGCTCTCATCCCCGCCGGGATTTTTTTGCGATCCACCAATGCTTCTATCCCATATCCCGAATCCCGGTATCCTAAGACGGCTTCTTTTTGCACAGTTGCAAAGTCCCCTTTTGAGCATCGGAGTAGGCCGTAAATTTCTTGTAGGCGGTCTTTTTCCTGGCAAAAAAGCAGCTTTCCTTTGTGGATAAAGGCGATATAGTCGCACAGCTTCTCTAAATCGCTGGTAATGTGGGAGGAAAGAAGGATAGAATGTTGCTCGTCCCTGGTATACTCCCGGAATACGTCCAGGATTTCATCCCGGGCGATGGGGTCCAGTCCACTGGTGGCTTCGTCCAAGATAAGGAGTTTTGCCTCGTGGGAAAGGGCCACTGCAATGGCTAATTTCATTTTCATACCCCTGGAGAACTCCCGGAAAGACTTATCCCGAGGCAAAGAAAACCGGTCGGTATAGGAAAAATATTGTGTTTCATTCCAGCGGCGGTAGGTGTGCCGCATCACAGCGTTGACCTCTTTTACTGTGATGCTCTCCGGAAAATAGGCTTCGTCCAGCACCACGCCGATTTCCTCTTTGGTTTGAGAAAAATTTTTACGGTTATCCTTCCCCAGCACTAGAATTTCACCGCTGTCCCGGCGGACGCAATCCAAAATCAGCTTGATGGTGGTGCTTTTCCCTGCGCCGTTCTCACCGATCAGACCCATAATGCAGCCCGACGGCAGTGTAAAATTAATATCTTGAAGGACAAAATCCTGATAGGATTTTGTTACATGTCTGAGTTCTAAAGCATTCATGTCTTACTCCTCCTTATCTAGCTCTAGAAGCTGGAACATCTCTATGAGATCGGGGGTTTTCAGGCCGCAGGTAGCAGCCAGCCGGCCGATCTCCTCCATGAGATCCTCAATTCGTTTTAGGTTTTCCTCCCGGATGAGATCCATGTTTTTTTCGGCCACAAAACACCCTTTGGCAGCCACGGTATAAATAAATCCCTCTTTTTCCAGCTCGTCGTAGGCCCGTTTGGTGGTGATAACGCTGATGCGCAAATCCTTAGATAAGGCTCGGATGGAAGGCAATGCCTCCCCCTCCTTCAGCTGACCGGAAACAATCAGATCTTTGATTTGCGAATAGATTTGATCGTAAATGGGTTGGCCGCTTGTATTGCGGATAATAATGTCGATGTGGCTCGCCTCCTTAGTTATACTGTATATAAACAGTATATACAGTATGTACATCATTGTCAAGAGGATTTTTTTGTTTTCTTTTGTTTCCTCTATTATCCAGGCTTTCTTGTCTTTGTTTGGGAAACAATATCCGGTGGAGGTGAACCCATGTTGCTCACCAAAGAAAAAGAAACTTCATGGCAGGAATTTTTCTCCCCCTTGCCCATTCCAGCCGCTCAGGCCGACGATCATCTCTGTCTTTTATGGGAGAATGAAGAAGCCGACCGCCGTTTTCCCTATTTGCGGCTAAAGGACGGCATTCCCACACTGCTCTCCCCCAATCAACCGGCCTATCTTATCAAAACATTGGCCAAAGGAGATCAACTTTCCCTTCCCTGTGGACATCCGGCATCTCCCAGCTGCACAGTGCATTTAATCCCCTCCCTGGAAGAAGGACGTCTTTCCTCTGTCCTTTTGTTGTTTTCCGAGGGGTGGCCGTCCGCCTGTAGTTTGCCGGAACGCCTATTTGATCCTAGACCCTTATCGGCTCAGCTCCGCGCTCCTTTGGCCGTATGTTTTTCCGCCCTGCGCCTGATGGGACAGGAATCACAGGAGGGACAAACATCTTCCTATTGCCTCCATGCGGCGGAGAACAGTTGTTATAGCCTTCTGCGGGAACTAACCAATTTAAACGCCCTTTCCTCCTATTTGGGAGGACATGTAATAGAATCTTTTGTGTGTGGCGATTTGGGACGGTATTTATCGTCCTTTTGTCAGGCAGCCGGACGTCTCATTGGTCCTTTGGGATTTGAGATATCGGTTCACGTCCCAGCGAAACCGGTGTATGTTTCCTTTGATCCCGATTCCTTATCCCTGGCCCTGGTCAATCTCTTGGACAACGCCTGCCGTTATGGAGGCAACTCTATTGGCTTTTCGCTCCACATCCGGGATCATATGGCGTTTCTCACCATATCCGACAACGGCCCTGGACTCTCTCCCCTTCACACCGGACGCATCTTTGAACCCTTTTATTCCTATCATCCCGACGGCATTGATCATTCCGGCAGCGGCGTAGGACTGGCCCTTACTAAGCTCATCGCCCTTTCTCACAAAGGGACAGCTTTGGCAGACGGTTCTGACGGCATGCGCATCTCCATCCGGATGCCTTTGTGCTCATCCAAAGCCGTATCTCATCCCTCTCTATCCTCCATGGATCCTCACAACCGATTCTCTACCCTCTATGTGGGACTCACCTGTCTGCACCACAGCAGTCGGGATGACCATTAAAAAGATGCCTTGCTCATTTCGGACAAGGCATCTTTTTTACTTGTTTGACAATCCCTATGGTCTGCTTTTATAATGGCTCTAATAGAAGGTATGGCTT
>CALCVR010000378.1 GCA_937905915.1 uncultured Eubacteriaceae bacterium | reverse complement strand
CTGGAAAACATTTTAGTCCTCATTCAAAAGCAGCTTGGTTTTTTTCATCCCCAGCTCAATCCTGCAGAGTCTAGCATAAACATTCAAACTTCCAGTACATTTAGCAAACAATTTGGTCAGCTGACCGTTTTGACCAAAGAGAGCCAACCCGAAGAATTTGCCCGACTGATCAGCCGTGTCATCCAGCGAGCGGAAGGTCTAAAAGGGGATGGACAACAGCTGGTAACGGCGAATCTGCACCAGTGTCAATGTGCTGTCGGCATCGCCTATGATGACGGAATGAGCCGTCAACTCTTCCCCAACCTTCTGGAACTTTGTCGGACACTGGACGGGATCATTCTGCTGGAAAACGGGGATTTTCTTACTTCATCTGGTGAAATTATCAATGATAAAGTGGTCCAATAAGGTTTTAAATTCTTTTCCATATTGCCAGATCATCAATCCCACCGGTGATGCCGGTGGAGTTCCTAAATAAAAATGGAGCCATGGTACAACAATGTACCATGGCTCCATGCGTTTACCAATTTTTATTCCTGTTGTGAAGTAGACGATGTGGACTTTTTACTATAAAAAACCGTAACAGTTTGAGTTTGACGGTTTATTATTTTTTCAGCCTCCGGATCTGTTTTCACAACGATTTCCTCTGAAGAAGTTACTGCCCCACTTTCCACAGCCAAATATGAAATCCCCGCATCTTTCAATATCTGTTCTGCCTTTTCCAACGTTTGTCCAACTACACTGGGCATTTCCACCTCATCCGGTCCCAAACTTACCGTAAGGGTAATAGAAATTCTTCCCGTCGCTGAGGCAATGGTAGAATAGGCCGGTGGATCTTGGGAGATGATGCGATCCTTATTCACCGTATCACTGTATTCTTTTTCAACGACGAAGGAGTACTTTTCCTGATAATCCGGATTTTGCGTGACACTCAGGTATTCCAGACCTACAAAATTGGGAATGCGCAAGTCCTCCTCTTCACTGCTGGATTCCGAGGAAGTGGATTCGCTGGACATAGAATCTGAGGAAGAGGAAGAAGTGGAAGCATCTGCATCGACCGAGCGATAGTCATCCACTTTAAAGATCATAAACCAAATCACAAAGGCGATCAAAATGGCCGCAGCAATGCCCAC
>CALCVR010000377.1 GCA_937905915.1 uncultured Eubacteriaceae bacterium | reverse complement strand
CCGTGCCTTAGGATTTGACGGTGTCTGTCAAAACTCCCTGGACGGCGTCTCCGACCGGGATTTCTGCATCGAACTGTGCAGCGCCCTTTCCATCATCATGATGCATCTCTCCCGCTTTTCTGAAGAGATGGTCGCCTGGTGCTCGTGGGAATTCAAGTTTATCGAATTAGACGACGCCTTTGCCACCGGTTCCTCCATCATGCCCCAAAAGAAAAACCCCGACGTATCGGAGCTGATCCGCGGCAAGACCGGACGTGTCTACGGCCATTTAACCACCCTTCTCACCATGATGAAGGGCCTTCCCCTGGCCTATAACAAGGACATGCAAGAGGATAAAGAAGCCATTTTTGACGCGGTGGATACGGTTAAACTGTGCCTTACCACCATGATTCCTATGTTGTCCACCATGACCGTCCTGAAGGACAACATGCGCTCGGCCGCCGCCAAGGGGTTCATCAACGCCACCGACTGCGCCGATTATCTCACCAAAAAGGGGATCCCCTTCCGGGACGCCTACAAATGCACCGGCGGTTTGGTGGCTTTGTGTATCCAAAAGGGCCTGACTTTGGAAACCCTTCCCCTCTCCGATTACCAAGCTTCCTGTCCTGTGTTTGAGGAGGATATTTACGATGCCATCGATTTGACGGCCTGCGTCAAAGGCCGGACCAGCGAGGGAGGGCCCTCCCCCCAATCGGTGCAAAAGCAGATCGATTGGATGCAGGATTTCTTACAAAATAACACAAGCCTTTGGAGCCATAAATGAGGTGTCGGTCTATGGATAAGATAAAAGTAGGCGTCATTGGCGCCACAGGATATGCCGGATTAGAGTTGGTCCGTCTGCTTTTGAGCCACCCGGATGTAGAGGTAGAGGCGGTTTCTTCGGTCAGCTTTAAGGGCAAAAAAATCAGTGAAATCTATCCCCAGCTCACTGGATTGTTCGATAAAACCCTAACCGACGATATGGACGTGGTCAACCGGTGCCAAGTGGTATTCGGATCTCTTCCCCATGGATTGTCGGAACCCATCGCCCGCCGCTGTGTGGACGATGGGAAACTCTTTATCGACATGGGGGCCGACTTCCGCCTTAAAAAGGAATCCGACTATACCCAATGGTATGGGGGATCCTACCAGGATCCGGATCTTCATAAAAGGGCGGTTTACTCCATTCCCGAGCTCCACCGTCGGTTGGTGCCGGGCGCCAAGCTCATCGCCAATCCCGGCTGTTATGTCACATCGGTGTGCTTGGGTCTTGCGCCCTTGTATCAAAACAAAGCCGTGTTACCGGACAGCCTCATCATCGATGCAAAATCAGGCGCTACCGGCGCTGGACGGGGACTTTCCCTCAGCACTCATTATACCGAGTGCAACGAAGCTTTCGCCCCTTATAAAGTGGCCTCCCATCGCCATACCCCTGAGATGGAACAGGTTCTGTCGGAGTTAAACGGCGCGCCGGTCACTCTGACCTTTGTGCCCCATCTCTTGGCTGTCAATCGGGGAATTGTATCCACCATGTACCTTGTCCTGGCAGCCGATTGGGAAGAGGACAAGGTGAGAAGGCTTTACGAGGATTTTTACCACAAGGAACGGTTTGTAAAGCTGCTCCCAAAAGGATGCATCGCTAATCTGAAAAACGTCAAATACAGCAACTACTGCCACATTTCCCTGCACAGCGACGTCCGTACCCATCGTCTCATTGTGGTATCCACCATCGACAATATGGTAAAAGGCGCGGCGGGACAGGCCATTCAAAATATGAATCTGGCCCTAGGACTCAGGGAGGAAACCGGTCTTTGTATGACGCCGCCGGCTTTTTAATGAGAAAGGGGATATTTTCTATGCCATATCAGTGGATTAAAGGGGATGTATGCGCCCCCAAAGGCTTTCAAGCATCCGGCATACATTGCGGCATTCGCAAAAACCGCTCCAAAAAGGATTTGGCCCTTATTTTCAGCGATACCATGTGCACCGCCGCCTCGGTGTATACCACCAATAAAGTACAAGGCGCCCCTATCCTAGTGACCAAACAGCATCTCAAAGATGGTAAAGCCAGGGCCATCCTTTGCAACTCCGGCAACGCCGACGGCGTAGAGATCGCCAACGCCATGTGCCAAAGCGCCGCCGATGCTTTGGGGATCCAGCAGGAGGATGTGGTCATTGCCTCTACCGGCGTCATTGGGCAACCTCTCCCTCTCGATCCCATTACAAACGCCATGCCGGATCTGGTGTCTCATCTGGGCCTTGACGGCACACCAGCCGCTGAGGCCATCATGACCACCGATACGTTCCCAAAACAGGCGGCAGTTCAATTTCCCTTAGGCGGGAAAACTTGTTCCATCGGAGGCATCTCAAAAGGCAGCGGTATGATCCATCCCAACATGGCCACCATGCTGTGTTTTGTCACAACCGACGTGGCCATCTCCAGTGATATGCTGCAAAAAGCCGTCAAACTGGTGGCCGATGAGACCTTCAACATGATCTCGGTGGATGGGGACACCTCTACAAACGATATGCTGACCGTCCTGGCCAACGGCCAAGCCCAAAATCCCATGATCACCGAACCGGGGCAGGAATATGACGCCTTTGTGGAAGGGCTCATGATGGTATGCCGCCAGCTGGCAAAACAGATGGCGGCCGACGGCGAAGGCGCCACCAAGCTGTTGGAATGCACCGTCACCGGCGCTCCATCCAAGGAAACGGCCCGGAAGGTGGCCAAATCGGTGGTGTGTTCCACCCTTTTCAAAGCCGCCATGTTTGGAGAAGATGCCAATTGGGGCCGCATCCTTTGTGCCATCGGCTACACCGACGCTGCATTTGACATTGATAAGGTAGGTGTTGTCTTAGCATCCGAAGCGGGACAGGTGGAGGTGTGCCATGGCGGAGCCGGCGTCCCCTTTAGCGAGGATACCGCCAAGCAGGTGCTTTCCGAGAAGGAAATCCAAATATTGATCTCCATGAATGAGGGAGATGGCGAGGCCACCGCTTGGGGATGTGACCTCAGCTACGATTATGTAAAAATCAACGGCGATTACCGCACCTAACCATAGAAAAGAGGAAACGAGACGTGCAACTTAACAATTCAGACAAGGCCCAGGTACTGGCCCAGGCTTTACCTTATATCCAAAAATATTATAACAAAGTCGTAGTGGTCAAATACGGCGGCAACGCCATGATCAATGAAGATCTAAAGGCAGCAGTCATGAGCGACATCGTATTGCTTTCGCTGGTGGGCATTCGTATCGTCCTTGTTCACGGCGGCGGTCCGGAAATCACCGAGACGCTCCATGACATGGGCAAGGAAAGCCGGTTTGTGGGAGGACTACGGTATACCGACGCGGAAACGGTTAAAGTGGTCCAAATGGTGCTGGCCGGCAAAACCAATAAGGATTTGGTAGGACTTCTTCAGCAGAACAAAGGCCAGGCCTTAGGTATCTGTGGCATCGACGGCAAGACCATCCAAGCAAAGAAAATGGATGGGGATGTGGGATTTGTGGGAGAAATCACAGATGTTCGCCCCAAGCTCATTCA
>CALCVR010000376.1 GCA_937905915.1 uncultured Eubacteriaceae bacterium | reverse complement strand
CTGACGGATGCGCAACAGCTTGGCATTAGCAAGGCGTTTGCGCAGCAGCATACAAAACATGGGTGGAACCGACGGGTTTTCCGGGACAAACTGGGTAAAATGGATGCGTGGCCCGGCCGCCCGGCAAGAGAGCAACATCCGCCTCGCCCCAGCGCGGCCCCGCATATGAAACACCAGCTCTTCTCTGGAAGGCTGATGAATTTTATCGATACGTGCATCCACCGCCCAGTCTTCCAATTCCCGCTTCAGCAGGCTGAGCAACGCGCCGTCCAGCGCCATGGGAATCACATCCTTTCTTTTTTCGTCATGGTATAAAAAATCCTATCTGGGAGAGAGAAGGCGGCGGGATTTCCCCACCGCCGGATTTTACTTTGCTTATCCTGCGTCAAAAAGTCAAAGCGCAAAATGGCGTTTATGTTTTTATTGCTCTTTGCGCAGTACTTTAACCACTTCTCCCACAAACATACGATGATAATCCTTGCCTGGGTACCACTTCTCATCCACCTCTTGATCCAGAAGGCAGCTGGGATCCATAGGCCTCTCGTATAATTTGCGGCATACAAGTACCAACTTGGCCTGTTCAAAATAAGTAGTGCCCTCCCCAAATACAGGGGTAAGCCCCGTCTCCTTGGCCTTGTCGATATCCCGACCCGATTTGCTACCGCAGACACCCAGAGCCGGTTTGTACTGTTCATCGTAAAACGATAGGGTAAACAACCCGTTTTTCTTTATAAATTCCATGGTATAGCGCTGCGGACGGATGACCGTCACCGCTACATTTTTGCCCCACATGACGCCCATACCGCCCCAGCTGGCCGTCATGGTATTGTACCCATTGGAATCACCTGCCGTCACCAGCATCCACTGGTTGCCGATGAGGTCAAAGACATTTTCATTGATGTCCTGCGGACGGATGGTTTCAAAACTCATGGAAAACGCTCCTTTATTCCTAGTATGGATCCCTTTTATGATAGCATATTTTTCTTTCACTTCCAAGATGAGACGTTACATTCACACAAAACTCTGCTATAATTGAAGGGAGAACATCGTGGGATCTCCCATAGTATATGAAACAGCGATGCTGTCCCATGCCAGGGCGATCCAAAACCAGGAGTGATTGACCTTATGAGTTGTGCTGAATTTGTTGCCGGCGGCGTCACCTGCCCCAAGGGATTTGAAGCTACCGGCGTTTCCTGTGGGATCAAACCCCAGGGCAAGGATTTAATGCTGATTGCAGCCCAAAAGCCGTGCGCCGTGGCGGCGGTATACACCAAGAGCGCCGTCAAAGGGGCCCCTCTTACCGTCACCGCCCAAAATATTTTGCACGGACGTGCGCAAGCCGTGGTGTGCAACAGCGGGATCGCCAACTGCTGTGTGGAAGGAGGGGTAGCGGCCGCCAAAAAGATGTGCAGCCTGACGGCCAAAGCCCTTCACATTCCCACAGAAGACGTCATTGTGGCCTCCACCGGTGAAATGGGTGTCCCTTTGCCTATGAAACAAATCGAGGCCGGTATCGGCGAGGCGGCAGACACCTTTTCCAAAGAGGGCGGCCATGACGCCGCTTTAGCCATTCTCACCGACGACTCTACGCCAAAGGAGCTTGCGGTAGAGTTTTTGGTGGGAGACGTCCCCTGTCATATTGGAGGAGTGGCGAAAGGCGCCGGCATGCTCCGTCCCAATATGGCCACTTTGTTATGCTTTTTGACGTCGGATGTCAATATCCATCCGGAGCTCTTAGACCGTGCGTTAAAGGAGGCGGTGGATCAGAGCTTCCACCGTATGGCTTTAGGAGGATTTCCTTCCCCCAACGATATGGTCACCATTTTATCCTCCGGCCTTTCCGGCAATGGAAAAATCACCGATTTAGGAGATGGGTACCAGGCGTTTTCTCAGGCGCTCAAAATGCTCTGTTTGGAACTTATGAAATGGGTGGCCAAGGATAGCTGTCCTGGCGGACGTTTGCTCACCTGCCAGATCCATGCCGCGCGCACCGAACGGGATGCTCTTATAGCAGCCAAATCTGTGGCCAGTTGCTCACAGGTAAGAAAGGGCTTATCCAACGGGCTTGCCTGTTGGACCGATATTGTATGCGCCATCGGAGGGAGCGGTGCCAATGTGGATGGAGGCGCTATGGATGTTTCCCTTCTCTCTCCTCTGTCCGGTGAGATGGTTCATTTGTGCGGCAGCTGTACCGCCCTCTTTTTTGATGATCAAAAGGTTCAAAACATCTTAAAAGAGCCAGAAGTCATCCTTCATATTGATTGTAACGATGGATTTTTTGACTCTGTATCCTATGGATGCCTGGATCCTATCCCCCAGTATTGATTGTTATAAAAAGTACAAAACCCCTGTTGTTTCAACTGAAACAGCAGGGGTTTGATTATGCATTGGCTAGGGATAGCCGTCTTTAAAAAATTTTAGAGAATTTAAGCCGCCGGACGATGGGTAGAGGAGGAATCCGAACTAGAAGATTCCGAAAATACCGGAGGCTCCGATGAAGTCTGGCTTTCGGAAACTTGCGAGGAAGAGGAGGCTTCAGAAACGGAAGAACCACTGGGCACCGGTTCCTGGGAAGAACTCTCCGGTTGGGATGTCGGTGCGGAAGAGGCTGGGTTACTGCTCTCATCCTCTTGCAAGCCGTCGCTTAGATTTTTGTGAATGCCATTGCACACTCCCGGGATATTTGTCTTTTTGTAATACCCTAATTTTTTATGGGTGCAACTGTTTCCAGCCAATAAACCTGAGTCCTCACAGTAGGTGCGCATGACCACCGAATCTTCGGCCGGGAATTTAATGTTTTCCAAATCCGCATGGATTCCTCTCATGCTCTTGGCCCATCCGTATTTAGCGCCGTTTACAATGGACTTGGGCAACGCCTTAGGCGTATCGAATCCATACCAAACGCCGGCCACATAATAAGGGGTACCCCCTACGATCCAGACGTTGGTGGACTCGTTGTCAGCACCCGATGTACCGGTTTTGGCAAAGATCTCCATCCCCTTGCTCTCGGGCCAATAACCGTTGGTGCGTACTTCGCGGCCGGTACCACTGGCGCCGTCCACCACCTGGGTCATCAATCGATTCATAATATAAGCGGTGTCAGGGCTTAAGGTACGGGTTGCAGAAGATCCCTCTCCTTCCTTAGCCTTCTCAATGAGTACATTGCCATCGGCGTCCTCCACACGGTAGAAGGAGTAAGGTTCGTAATAAAGGCCACCATTGCCAAAAGTCTGGAAGGCCGCCGTCATCTCCAGAACGGTCAACCCCTTGGTCATACCGCCCAAAGCCAGCGGGGAACGATCCCGGTCGGTGTAGGTGACACCACCTATCTCCTCACTGTCAATAAGGTTATCCAAATGGAAACGATCCTTTGCAAAGTCAAAACTGGCATCGATGCCGATATCCTCCAGAATGCGGGCTGAGATGGTGTTGAGGGATTTCTCCAAGCCTTTCTGGACGGTGACATTCTCGTAGGACCATCGGTCGTTGTAGTTAGGAGGCCACTTTTTCAGTTTGCCGTCCTGTTTGATGGTCAGCGGTTCATCAGGATAGATCGTAGAATAGGTAATTTTGTCAAATTCCAGGGCAGGGCCATAGGTGGTTAACGGCTTAATGGAAGAACCTGTTTGTCTTTTGGCCATGGTGGCGCGGCTGAAGACGCGGGTATCGGTCTTCTCACCGATTGCGCCGGCCGTTGCCACAATTCGGCCTGTATAGTCCATGACCACAATACCTGACTGAGGCTGACTGGCAGCTTTGATGGCAGGAAAATTATCTGGATTGGAATAAACTTCTTCCACCGCCGCCTGAGCGTCGCGGTCTACAGCCGAATAGATGCGCAGGCCCTGGGTGTAGAGCATGGTCTGGGCATATTTACGGTCATAGCCCAGTTCTTCCACCAGCGAATTGACTACATCTTCAAACACCATGTCGGAATACCAACTCTGGACATGGGTAACATCATCTTCCAGAGTAGAGCTGGGGTTAAACTCCAAGGGATATGCCACTGCTTCATCATACTCCGCTTGAGAGATCTTGCCTTGGCGCAGCATCTCGGACAGTCCCGTCAGCTGCCGTTCCTTGTTGTTTTCAGGATACAGCAAGGGATTGTACCGGGTCGGATACTTGGTGATGCCGATAATGGACGCGCATTCGGCTAAGTTCAGTTCGCTAATGTCCTTGCCGAAGTACTTGTTGGCCGCCGCTTGGACGCCGTGACATCCGCTGCCCAGGGCGATGGTGTTAAGATAGGCGCAGAGGATATCATCCTTGTTGTTGGTCTTTTCAAACTCCAAAGCCCGCATAATTTCGCGGATCTTACGGGAAAAACTAACGTCGGTATCATCGGTCAAGTTTTTGATGAGCTGTTGGGTAATGGTAGAACCGCCTTGTCGGCCTCCGTAAATAGGAACAAAGGAATTGATCATAGCGCCGATGGTTCGTTTCCAGTCCACACCCTTGTGTTGATAAAAACGCTGGTCTTCAATGGCCACTGCCGCATCTTTCATATATTGTGGAATTTGATCAAAATCCACCCAAGTGCGGTTTTCTTGGCCGTGGTACTCCTCGGTTTTCACCCACTCGCCGGTGACGTCGTCTTTTTCATACAGGAAGCTTGTGTAATTCAGATTCATCTGACCTAAGTCGATGTCGGTACCTTTGTCCATCTTCATGATGTAAATGGACATGGCTCCAGCTACGATGCTACCTGTAATGACCATGATCAACAGGGCGCTTAAAAGCACCTTGCCGATGATAGACAAGACTTTTAACGTTACACCCACTGCTTTGGGACGTTCTTTTTTGGGATGGTTGGATCGGGGAGCGCCGGTTGATGGATTGGATTGCTCGGATATACGGTCACTCATGTATGCTTTCGCCTCCCTTAACTATTCTGATTATTATAACATATTTTATCCCGTATGCAAAACCAGGAAAGATTTTTCACGGTTGGCTTGAAAAACCCTCTCTATTTTCAGAAAATTTTGTAGCGTCCAACAGGTTTCATGAATAAGATAGACAAATCCTGGCAACGATAATAGCGAGAAACCTCCAAAAAATAGTATGCACTATCCGCTTATCGGCTTATCCCTATGCAAAGGAGTGGTAAATTCTTGGGTAAAATCAGTGTAAAAACCAGTGTTCTGGTGGCAACTTCATCTTTAGCCGCCACCTTATGCATCCTGATGGGTGCGTCTATGATCGGAAGCAGCACCCAGGCCCCACCCTCCTCTTCCACGGTCCAAGAAGGATGGGTGATGTGCGACTACCAAGGTAAAATCGCCGTATTTCAAGGCGGCGACGATAATCCTACCCAGATCTTGGATATCTATATCAACAGTCTGCCCGAGCATGACCAAGATCTTCTCAAATCCGGTATCCGCATTGACGATCAAAAAGAGCTTCAGCAATTGATCGAAGACTATACCGGATAATCCTCCATTCATCTGGAAAAAGCCGCTGTCATTTTTAATGATCCAGCGGCTTTTTCTATGGATGCAAAAGAGCACAGAAAGTGATGTCCGCTTGTCTTTTTCGCTTTTTTCCCCGATGGACAGGCAAAAATCTCCTCCTTCAGCATAAGATGAAAAGACATCCCGTATTTGGGAGAAGGGGGGATTTTTCTATGGTCACCGCATTGCTTCTGGCCGCTCTTTCCAATATTATTTATTTTGCATTGCATATTTCTCACTCTGGTTCTTTTCCCCGGCCCCTCTCATCGGCCGAGGAAAAAGAATGTCTGGATGCCTATCATGAGAAAGGTGACTTAGAAGCTCGTAATAAACTCATTGAGCATAATCTTCGTTTGGTTGCCCACATTATCAAGAAATACTATTCCAATATCCGGGATCAAGACGATCTTATTTCCATCGGAACCATCGGGCTCATCAAAGCCATCAATACCTTTAACAGCGGACGCAACTGTCGTCTGGCTACCTATGCCGCCAAATGCATCGAAAACGAAATCTTGATGTATTTCCGCAGTCAGAAAAAGACGTCCCAAGACGTCTCTCTAAATGAACCCATCGACACCGATAAAGATGGAAACACTTTATCTTTGATGGATGTCATCGCTACCGAGGATAATATTTTAGATGATCTAGATATCCGCCTCAAATCAGAACGTCTACGTAAATATATGATGGAAGCCCTTTCCCCACGAGAACGTATGATTTTAGAATTACGATATGGATTGGACGATAAAGACAGTTTAACCCAACGAGAGGTAGCACAAAAACTGGGAATTTCTAGATCTTACGTCAGCCGTATTGAGAAGAAAGCTATGTCGCAGCTCAAAAAATTATTTGATATGGAAGGTTCTCCACTGGCTAAACGACTCAAAAATCGAGTTTAATTTCCTCTTTTTTGAAAGTCATGACCACCCGTAAAACGTGTGGCATGAAGGAGGCCTATAAGGGCATAGGAAGGCCAGCGCCTAAAAGACGC
>CALCVR010000375.1 GCA_937905915.1 uncultured Eubacteriaceae bacterium | reverse complement strand
GGCCGATCCCAACTTCTGGGACGACATGCAGGCCTCCCAAAAGGTACTCCAGCGCATCAGCGCCATTAAGAATAAAATCGCAATCCACGAAAATTTAAGCCGTGAATACGACGACGCCCACACCCTCATTGAATTGGCCGATGAGGAGGAGGATCTTTCCCTCCTGGACGAGGCCAAAGAGGCGGTGGCCAAGGTGGAAAAGGAACTGGAAACTCAGAAATTGGCCACGTTGCTATCGGGCGAATACGATCAAAACAACGCTATTCTCACCTTCCACGCCGGGGCCGGCGGCACGGAAGCCCAGGATTGGGCCATGATGCTCTACCGGATGTATACCCGTTGGGCCGAGCGCCATGGATTTAAATATAAGATTCTGGATTATCTAGACGGCGAAGAGGCCGGCATTAAAAGCGCCTCCATCCTGGTGGAGGGCGAAAACGCCTATGGTTATCTGAAATGCGAGGTGGGGGTGCATCGTCTGGTGCGCGTCTCCCCCTTTGACGCATCCGGCCGCCGTCACACCTCCTTTGCCTCCCTGGAGGTTATGCCCGAGATCAGCGACGATATCGACATTGAGATCCGGGATGAGGATTTGAAGGTGGATACCTACCGTTCCAGCGGCGCAGGCGGCCAAAAGGTCAACAAGACTGAATCGGCCGTTCGTATCACCCACATTCCCACAGGAATTGTGGTATCCTGCCAGGTGGAGCGCAGCCAGCATCAAAACCGCGCGGTGTGTATGACCATGCTCAAATCCAAGCTCATCGAAATTAAGGAAAGAGAGCATCTGGAACGCATTGAGGACATCAAGGGTGTACAAAAGGAGATCGCCTGGGGATCGCAGATCCGCTCCTATGTATTTATGCCCTATACCTTAGTCAAGGATCACCGCACCGGCTTTGAATCGGGCAACATCGGCGCCGTGATGGACGGCGATCTGGACGGCTTTATCAACGCTTATCTGAAGGCGCAAAGCGTTGGCCAGTTGGGCGAAAACATCGAATAAAAAGAGAAACGGGCTATCTTCTTAGGATAGTCCGTTTCTCTTTTTCATGATTAATGTAGTTTTTTATATTTCCTGCCAGTCTTTGCATACATCAATCCAGGCAAGGCTCCCTGCACATTGGAAAAGCTCATCCGGCGTCAACTCCACAGCTGAATTGCCGCTGCCACAGGCGGGAAACACCGTATCAAATCGCTTCAAAGAGACATCGGTATATACTTTGACTTTACGGATATCCACATCAAAAGGACACACCCCTCCCACCGGATGCCCCGTCAGTTCCAGCACCTGATCGGGGGATAGCATTCGAGCCTTGCGCCCGAACTGTGCCTTAAATTTTGCGTTATTGATGCGGACATCCCCCGCTGCCACAATCAGGATGCACCCTTCCGGATCCTCAAAGGAAAGGGTTTTGGCAATGCGGGCGGGAATAACGCCTAAAGCCCCAGCTGCTAAATCCACTGTAGCGCTGGACACAGAAAACTCCATAACCGCCGTATCTTTTCCCCATTGTTTGAGATATTCTTTTACCGATTCTACCGACATGTTTGTTCTCTCCTTGCCGCAAATTCTTTCTTATTGTAATCCTTTTCCCCTATTTGGACAACCATTTACCACTTAGTTTCTTAATCTGCCCGTGTTTCTCCTGATTTCACAAAAAAGCCGTCGGATTTTTTGGTTACAAGGTTGAAACCTTTTTTGAAATCTGTTACAATTAAGTGAAATTATTTGGTTTTTTCCCGGTAGAAAATGGATGTCTTGTGATCTGCCGATGGGATATTCAAAAAGGAGGAATTATGAGAGCTAAAAAACGTGTGATGATTCGTATCACTGCCCTTGTAATGGCTGCTTCAGTCAGTGTGGTGGGGTTTGACGCAGCTGCCTCTTCTAATTTAGCCCCTTTTGTCGATACGCTCTATAGCGTCAGTGCCAGTTCTAACAATGTACTAGTGGGGAAAGACGTCATGCTCAGCGCTACCACTTCCCGCGATACTACTTCGGTTAAAGTAGTGGATCAAAACGGCAATGTTCTGGCTGAGTCTACCTCATACACCAATAAAAGCGGCCGTCGGGTATGGTCGATTCCAGTGAATCTGCCTCAAGAAGGAACGTATAAATTGACCGTTTATACCGGCGTCAGCTATGGTTATTGTTCGTTTAAAGATATTATGGTGGAAGCTGTATCGGGTATTAAGCCCACTATTTCTAACGTCACGGTGTCCTATGGCGTACTTTCTTGCAGCGTGAATGAGGTTTCTTCCATCAGCGACGCCAGGCTGGAAATCCGCAATGGCTCCGGTTCGGTGGTATACAGCGACTACAAAGGCGAAGTGCTGGGCGCTGGGACCTATTCTGTTGTGGCTTATATCCGTGACGATCCCGCCGGTCTTGCATCTGATCCAGTTTCCTTTACCGTATCCAGCTCAGATGCAGAAGAAGCCGAGTTTATTAAACTAGCCGTTCAAATTATCAATGCCAATGAGGGCGCTTACGACACTGTGGTGGCCGACGACAACGGCGCTTTAAGCGTTGGCTTGTTTGGCTGGCATGCTTACAACGCCCATGATTTGATCAATCGGATGAAAGAACTAGAGCCTGATACGGTGGAAGAGTGCCTTGCCGGCACCAATCTACTATATGAGCTCAGTTTGAGCAACGAAGCTTGGCGGTATAAAATCCCCAATGCAACTGAGGTCGCCGCCCTTAAAAAATTGCTGCGTACCGACGTAAGCCATCGGGTTCAGGACGAATTCGCAGCTGAATATGTATCTACCTATGTGAAAAGTGGCCGTAATTTAGGCATCACCGCTCCCGGCGCTTTGCTCTATTATGTGGATCTGCACAATCAGAGTCCTCTGAGGGCCAAGGAGATCACCAAAGCCGTAAAGGCCGACGGCAAAGCCTTGGTGCTGGATAACATGCATTCTTATGCTTTGGCAAATCCTGTGATGGGAAAATACACCTATCGCCGCAACAAAACCTACAATACCATTCGATCCATGGGATTCACTTCCTGATGGTTCAAAAGCATCCTTAGATCTGCTCGATTAAGTGATCCTCTTCCACGGGAGATTGGATCAGTTTGTTTTTCAATTGCATTCCACCGCTGGTGCGGTTTTTACAGTTTTTGAAGGAGATGTTTCTGTTGAAAAAGATTTTGGTCGAAACCTCTGCTCGCCATGTGCATTTGTCCCCGGCTGATCTGGCCGCTCTTTTTGGCGAGGGTTATGAATTGACCGTCAAAAAAATGTTGTCCCAGCCAGGTCAGTTCGCCTGTGAGGAGCGCGTTACTGTCGTCGGCCCTAAGCGTGAACTGAAAAATGTCAGCATCCTTGGCCCTACCCGTCCTCACACTCAGGTAGAGCTTTCCCTCACCGATGCCCGTTCAGTGGGTATTGTGGCTCCTGTCCGTGAGTCGGGCGATGTGGAAGGTTCCCCTTCCTGCAAGATTGTCGGTCCCAAAGGTGAAATCGAGATCGATTGCGGCGTTATCGCTGCCCAGCGTCATATCCATCTGGATCCCAAAACCGCTGAGGAAATGAATCTCAAGGATAAGCAGATGGTCTCAGTCAAGCTGGACACCGCTGAACGCGCCACAATCTTTGGCGATGTGGTGGTCCGCGTCAGCCCCAAGTACGCTCCTGCTATGCACATTGATACCGATGAATCCAATGCTGCTGGCGTATCCGGCAATATGGAAGGCGAGATCATCGAATAAATGGTCTTAACCAGAAATAAGATAAAAGCGCCGTAGAATGTACTTCTGCGGCGCTTTTTCTTGAGCCTTTATTTGTTCTATTTTTTCCCACTAACGGCCAATTTATCCTTGGCCTTTTGGAGCACGGTATTGGCCACAGGACCAGCCGATTTCATTCCCCAGCCTCCATTCTCCACCACTACGGCAAAGGCCAGCGGACAATCTTCATCCCGCACAAATCCAACAATCCAAGAATGAGGTTCCTTGTCTCCGCCCACTTCGGCGGTACCGGTCTTTGCGCAAATATCTAAACCCGGAAAACTCTTCTGCCCATAGTTGTTGACCACATTGCTGTGCATCATTTCAGCTAAAGTATCGGCCACCGATTGCTCCAGGATCCGGCCATTTTTGGAAGCCGAAGCCCACTGGATAGGAATTCCAAAAGGAAGAGTGACATTTTTGATCAAATGGGGTTTTACTCCCTGTCCCCCATTGGCGATGGCGCCCATCATATTCATCATATGGAAAGGGGTCGTCAGGGTGGTATACTGGCCGATGCCGGCCCATCCTAAATCAGCCGGGCCCGTTCCAGAAGCATCAAAAGAGGACTTGTTGACTTCGATGTCATCCACCTTCTGGGCCGATCCAAATCCCATTTTCTTTGCCTGCTCATTGAGGCGGTCGGCTCCCAATTCATTGGCAATGGCGGCGAAGACGCTGTTACAGGACTTATTGAGAGCTGTCTCAAAATTGATTTCCCCATGCACGTCGGTGCAAGTGACGTCGCCGTCGGCGGCATGATAGGCGCCATCGCAGGTAAAGGTTCTGGTTTGGATATCCGGGATGGATTCCAAAGCAGCGGCAGCCGTCACGATCTTAAAAGTAGACCCTGGAGGGTAAAGTCCCGACAACACCCGGTTGATATAAACGCCGTCGTATTTTTCCGGCGAAGCGTCTACATCCGGCTTATTCTGGGGGTCAAAGGTCGGGGCGCTGACCGAACAGATGATGTCTCCTGTTTTCCAATTGTAAACGCACACCGCTCCCTTTCGTCCATTTAAAGCCTCTAGAGCGGCAGCGCATACATCGCCGTCCACCGTCAGTTGGATGTTGTTTCCCTTATCCCAAGTGGAGGAAAAATGCAGTCCTGTGATAAAGTTATAGCCCAACAGGGTGTCGGCATAACGATTTTGAATGCTACGGTCGATGAAAAGCTCCGTGTCCCCCACCGTGTGCAGCAGGGAGGAACGGACACTTTGGCTGGAATGATAAACACGCGAATCATCTACCGTCTTTGCCAAAATATTGCCGTTTCGATCGGTGATCGTGCCGCCGCTGATGAGCTTACCGCCGGTGTAAATGTGGGTATTGGCCGAATACATCACCCAATCCCGTCCGTCTACCGCCCAGCTGACGATTAAGGTCAGCATGCCCACCAGGAATGCTCCGATAAGGGCATAAACGATGACCGAACGCCGTAGGATTTTTTTCAAACGATGACACCTCGTTTCTCTTTTTCCTCATAAGTTCTAGGATCGGCCGCCTTAAGGAAGGCCAGCAATCCCCATGACGCCATCATAGACGATCCGCCTCGGCTGACAAAAGGCAGCGTCACTCCCGTCAGAGGCAAAATGTCGGTAGCGCCGAACACATTGAGGCATGGCTGGAACACCATAAGCCCCGCCGCAGCCGCAGCCGCAATGGCGTATAGCGACGACCGGCTTCGTTTGCAGCACCGCAGGGCATGAAGTGTCCAGCCCACGTAGATGGAGAGCACTGCGATGCCCAGAATAAGCCCCCATTCCTCACAAATAACGCCGAAAATAAGGTCGGTAGTGGAGGCGAATACCTTTTCCAAATTGCCGTTTCCCGGACCGATTCCCAACAGCCCTCCACTGGCGATGGCCATCAGCACCCGGCTCTGTTGATAACCGGTGGTATCGGCGTATTCCCAAACATGCCGCCATGCCTCAAATCGTTTTGCAATGTACGGTTTTATGGTAAGCACCAGCGCCGCGCCTCCGCCGGCGCCTGCACAGATAAAAAAGATGGTGCGCAAATCGCCTGACCGCATCAGCGCGATGATGAGGAAGGTCACAAAAAAGATACAAGCTGTGCCAAAGTCGCCGGTATATGCCAGAGAGGCCACACAGATCCCGAAGAAGATGAGGAACCACGTCAGATGCCGGTAAGTAAGCAGGCGCTCCAAAGTTGCCGCCCCCGTCAGGATAAAGGCAATTTTAACCAGCTCCGACGGCTGTACCGTCAAAGGGCCGATCTCGATCCAGTTTTTGGCTCCGTGGCTGATGGTACCAAATACCAAATTTGCCGCAAACAATCCCACTCCTAGGATAGCAGCGGCAATTTTGTATTTCATCACCCGGTCGGCATCCCCCATAAACCAGACGATAAAATTAAAAATGATTAGCCCCGCCACCAGGGTGATAACCTGTGTCATGAGGCCGTCGGCCGTAATGGCCGTTTGGGCGCAAAGGCCCATGCCACAGAGGAAAAAAGCCGATACCTCCAGCTGCATGCTTTTGCGGTGAAGGAATCCGCGGCTGACGCCATAATAGATCCATTGAACAGCCATGAGCGCCAGCAAGGGCACAAAACGCGCCCAGTCGGGATTGGGAATCTGATTCATCACAATGCGCAGGCCGCATACAAGCTCAAACACCGTCACCGCCCACAACAGTTTGGCGCTAGAGACGGTTACATGAATCTTTTTGGGCCTTCGTCTTTTTAAGGCTTCAAACATGGATGGAATCCTCTCTTTAATCATCTAAAATCTGGTCGCTAAAGGCCAGGGAAATCCCACCTAAGGTGATGGTATCCCCTCGGACCAGCTGGGTCATCTTGTCGATCTTCTGTCCGTTGACATAAACACCTGTTTTAGAATTGGTATCGTAAATGCGCCACTGGTCATTGCGGAAGCACAATACCGCATGATTGCGGGAAACCGCTGGAAAATTGAGAATAATATCAGAGGAACGGCTCCTACCGATGGCTGTCTCATAGCTCATGATATGGGTAACGTCCCGAGTGGCTACATTGACCAGCACTGCAAGAGGTTCTGGATCAGGCAGATTAAAGGCCAATGCCCTATGCCACCGCACAATAAACACAATGACCAAAATCGGCGATATGACATACAGCACCTCCAGCGCAATCTGGACAACTGTTTGGAAAATCTGAGCCATATCCATATGGAAAACCACCTCCCAAAATTTGTTTATACCCCTTTTAGTATAGCACTATTTTTCCAGAAAGGTATGGATAAACGGTAAAAAAGATTGTACCTTTTCCTTGATAATGCATCCTATCACAGCAGTTCAAACCGGTTTCGTTCCACTTTGAGGACGCCTTCCTTACACAATTTGCCCAGTTGTACCGTCATGGAGCTGCGGTCCACCGACAAATAATCGGCCAGCTGCTGCCGGTTAAGGGGGATGGTAAACACCGATGATCCATAGATTTGGGACTGATAAAACAAATAGTTGAGCAGTTTTTCCCGGACGGTACGCTGGGCCAAAATATCAGCCTTTTGAGCCAGGAAAATGTTCTTCGCCGCCAGGATGGACAAAAGGTTTTGAATCAGCCGGGTATGAAATCGGCAGGCAGAGGAACAGGTGGTCAGTACTTTGTTGATGTCGAAAAATAAAACCCGGCATTGCTCGGCCGCCAGCGCTCGCAATGGCAACGGCTTCCCAGCACAAGCATACGATTCTCCAAACAGTTCCCCTTCCGATACATCGCTCAGCAATGCCGCATTGCCCCATTGATCCTCCTTGACCAAATGGACCCGTCCAGCCTGCACCATCCCTACTTCCTTTACCGGACGCCCCGGATGAAAAATGGTGGCTCCCTTTGGATAATCCCGCGCCTTTGCCGACAAGCACTGTAACACCGATTGAATCTCCCCCTCCTCCAAACCTTGAAACAGAGGGGATGTTTGTATGGAAAAGTCTCCAGACATTTCTTACTCCTTTGTTGGAAATCCAACATACATTTTTTCTTTATTGTAATAGAATCATATCGAAAACACAAGGTCATATACCATGATAGGGAGGATTTTTGATGATTCGCAATATTGTTAAAATTGATGAAGAAAAATGTACCGGCTGCGGCCTTTGCGCCGAGGCTTGCCACGAAGGGGCCATCGCTATGGTAAACGGCAAGGCAAAACTCATTCGGGACGATTACTGCGACGGATTGGGAGACTGTCTCCCCGCCTGTCCGGTAGACGCCATTCACATTGAGCAGAGGGAGGCCGACGCCTACGATGAAGAGGCAGTCAAGGCCCGGCAAGCCCAGAAATCTGCTCAGCAGGAGCAAGCCTCCCAGGATATCTCGCCGTTGGCCTGCGGATGCCCCGGTACCTACGCCAAACGTTTTTCCCCTCGCGTCCCCTCTACAGCGGAAGATACCGCCTCTATTTCGTCGCAGCTTTCCCAATGGCCGGTACAAATCCAACTAGTGGCTCCCAACGCCCCCTACTTTGACGGCGCAAATTTATTGGTAGCTGCCGACTGTACCGCCTATGCTTACGGTGATTTCCACAATCGTTTTATCAAAAACCGCATCACACTGATCGGCTGCCCTAAGTTGGATTCTGTAGATTATACCGACAAATTAACCGATATTCTTCGTCACAATGATATTAAGAGTTTGACCATTGTCCGTATGGAAGTCCCCTGCTGCGGCGGACTGGAGCAGGCCGCCAAAACTGCCTTGCAGCAAAGCGGAAAATTTATTCCCTGGCAGGTAGTCACCATCTCGACCGACGGACGTATTTTGGATTAACGGCGTTGTTCGATCCCTATTCTATTATAAAAGCTCTGGGAAGCGAATTCCCAGAGCTTTTCATTTTCGATAGAACGTCAGCTTACATTGTAGAGGATACCGCAGCTAAAGGAAAGCCGCTTATCTCCAATGTCAATGGCGCCGGTGTAACCGCGCCGGCCGTTGGGCGCGAACAGATCCGGCACCATCAGGCGCAGGGAATATCCTGTTGACACATTGAGAACCATATCCTGGCCGGAACAGATGTAGAATTTATAATCATCCTCATCGGCAAAGAGGCTTCCCAGTTCATTTCCTTTCTGCAAGAAAGTAATGGCCGCCATACCAGAGACATCGGCAGAGACAGAAATTTCCTGATCCCCAGCCTTGGCCGACAAAAATCCGTTGACTTCCAAATCCCCGGAAGGGTTCAAGCTCAGCTTATCCCCGCCAAAGGAGAAGGATCCGCTGGCCATATCAATCCACGTTTCGCCGTTGACCGACTGAAGGCGTCCGGTTTTAATGAGGGCTGCATCCAAGGTACCGGTTACCAATTCATCGGCAGTAAAGCCCCGTCCGGTTCCAAATGTACGCCATCGCCACTGCCCGTCCACCTGGTCGCTTGCTACCGCCAGAAATCCCGGACCCAAATACAGTGCCCCATAGTCAGAGCTGGTAGGATCGGTGTTTTCCAACAGGATACCCTTTCCCTCCAGAGGCGTGACATTCTGAAACGCTCCGGAGGCG
>CALCVR010000374.1 GCA_937905915.1 uncultured Eubacteriaceae bacterium | reverse complement strand
CGTAGGGATCTGGCGGATGGCCTCCAAGTCGTTGGAACGAAGTTTGACGCTTTGATCGGTGCTTCCGGAGGCGCTGACCAAAAGTCCCCCAAGCCCCATGTTTTCCATCTCGGCGCTGACGGCCATTTTACCGCTGTCCCCAATGGCCCCGATAATGACCACCGATGCGATGCCGATGGCGATGCTGGCTACGGTCAGTCCTGTTCGCATCCGTTTACGGATCAGGTTGCGCAGAGCCGATCGAAACAACTCAAACACCCGGCGACACCTCTTCCCTTACCGCAGCTCTGACGCCGTCGGTCACATTCTCAGGATTTTCGATGACCCGGCATCCCTCCCGTAGTCCGGACACAATCTCCACACTGTCCTCAAACTCCTGTCCGGTAAGCACGTCGGCACGCCTGGCACGTCCAGCCGACAAGACGTACACATACTCCTGTCCATTGTCATCCTGAGCGATGCACTGATAGGGTAGGGTGTATACTTCCGAAACGTCGGATGTCTTGATCTTGGCTTTGATATTGTAATTGGGTTTGAGATCATCATCGGGATTCTGGATGGACACCAAGGCATCCACCACCGTCTCGTATCCCGATCCCTGGATCTGCTGGCGGGCCGAAGGATAGATCTTCATAATCTTTCCAGTGTATCCCTTCCCTTCAAAGGCGTTGCCGGTGATGGAAACAGTTTGGCCCAATGTAACTTCCTGCATCTGGTTTTCTCCAATGGAGATTTTTACCTGTAATTGATTGAGATCCGAAATGGTGGCCACCGGCTGCCCTGCCGTGGTCAAACTGCCGGAGGAGGCGTTGATGGCGGTGACCACGCCGTCGATTGGCGCCGTCACTTCCCGGGGCACATCATCCACCCAGTCGGATAGGGTGTCGCTGTCCGGCACAGACGAACCGCCCACCTGGCTGAGTACCTCTTCGCTGACCCCCAGGCCGGCAAAACCGGAGCCATAAGTGAGCATGGCCTGAGTAGCCGAACGGTCTACCTGAAACAGAACCTCCCCTTTTTTTACCCTATCCCCCACTTCTACCTGGACATTGGACGCCATGACCGGCATGTCCAGATAAATGTCACGGCGTTTGGTCTCCTCAATTTTGCCGCTGCAACTGACCTTGCTTTCGGCTTCCTCTTTGGCCAGGGTAACGGTCTGCACCTCCACCACCTTTTCCGATGTCCAACTGGAGTACACAAAGGAAAAGGTCAAGAGCAAACACGTCACCACAGCCAATGCAACATATTTTTTCATACAAAAATCCTCCCATCCATTCAAAACCTATTGTTTGAACAGAGGGAGGTTTTTATGTTGCCTATAAAGCACTTTTTTATAGGAATAATGTAACAGCGATTTTTCCATACTATATTGGAATCGAAAAAAGAGGTGGTTTGCTTTGAGTATCATTCCGTGCAGCGCCCACTGCAAATACCAAATGGATGGATACTGCACCTTGGATCGCCCGACCACAGTCAATAATCTTTTGGATTACGGTTGCGCTCACTACATCCCACGAGACGAAGACTATTTAGCTGACCTCTATCCCCGGTCACCTAACCACGGCATCGAAGGCCTGCCGGATGGTCCGGACACCCAGTAATTCCACTCCTTCAGGTGCAGCACACTCTAGACTTTTTAAGTTGTGGCGGGGCAGGACAATGCGGGTAAAGCCCAGACGGGCGGCTTCACTAATCCGGGCGGCTGCATGGCCTACCGCCCGGATTTCCCCTGCCAACCCCACTTCCCCAAAGGCGATGACACGGTCGTCCACCGCCTGATCCTTCAGACTGGATACGAGGGAGAGGGCCACCGTCAAGTCGGCGGCTGGCTCGTCCAGCTTGAGGCCGCCTACCACATTGATATAGGCGTCCTGGTTGCCAAAAAAGTATCCCGCTCTCTTTTCCAGCACCGCCAACAGAAGGGATAGGCGGTTGTAGTCAAACCCGGTGGACATCCGCCTGGGATTACCGAATCCAGTAGGCGTCACAAGCCCTTGCACCTCGGCCAGGATGGGACGGGAACCTTCCATGACACAAGCCACACAGGTGCCGGATACATTCTTAGGACGGCCGGATAAAAGCATCATAGAGGGATTGGGAACCTCACAAAGTCCGGTGTCCCGCATCTCAAACACGCCGATTTCATTGGTGGATCCATAGCGGTTTTTGACAGCCCGCAGCAGGCGGTAGGATAAATTGCGTTCCCCTTCAAAGGTGAGGACGGTATCCACAATATGCTCCATCACCTTGGGGCCGGCGATGGCCCCGTCCTTGTTGACATGCCCCACCAAAAACACCGGAATATCCATCCCCTTGGCGGCACGCATCAGAAGGTTGGTGCATTCCCTCACCTGGGTGACGCTGCCGGGCGACGACGTTACCGCCGCGCAGCTCATAGTCTGGATGGAGTCCACAATGACCACGTCCGGCGACACAGCCCTCATCTGATCCACCACCGATTCCAGGCTGGTTTCGGCTAAAATCATCAGGCCGCTTGCGTTGACGCCCAATCGATTGGCACGCAGCTTCAGCTGATGGGCCGATTCCTCCCCCGATACATAGAGGATGGTCATGCTCTCTCCCAGTGTCCGGCAGATCTGCATCAGCAGAGTGGATTTGCCGATACCCGGCTCTCCCCCCAGCAGCACCAGCGATCCCTTCACAAGGCCGCCGCCCAGCACCCGGTCTAATTCCGGCATCCCGGTGCCATACCGTTTTTCCCCTTCCTCCAGGCTGAGATCCCGCAGATAGACGGCTTTTGCCGACGAAGTACGTGCCCCCGTCGGACCAATAACCGAGGAAACCGGTGCAGAAAGTTCCTCCTGCATGGTATTCCACTGGCCGCAGCCTGGACATTTGCCGTACCATTTAGAGGCTTCGTATCCGCATTCTCTGCAACAGTAGATGACTTTATTTTTTCCTGCCACTTCTTTTTCATTCCTTTCCCTGCCGTCAGGTAGGTTGCCCTCTATCATGCCGCCGGCTGTGTTCCCGATGACATGGGTACTTCGCTGATCCCCTGGGAAGCGCCAAATGCCGATGAGCTGGCACTGGATACCGCGCTGCTTTCATTATTGCTAAACTGCCCTGCTTGAGAGATGCCGCAGAAAATAGCAAAGGCCAATTTGCTTTGGTACTCTGGGGTAGTAAGTTTTGCTTCCTCCTCTGGGTTGGAGAGGAACCCGCATTCTACCACTACTGCCGGTGTCTTGGCGTGTTCCAGCAGATAGGCCCCTTTAGCCATAGGCTTAATGACGCGGTTATTGTCCGGTTGAAGCTGGGTGACGAGTTGCTGCTGAACGGACTGAGCCAAAGTTTCACTAAAGGGATGGTTGACCGAATAAAACACCTGGGAGCCACTATATTGGCTCTGAGGAAATTTATTTTGATGGATGCTGACAAAGAGGCTATCAGGATTCTTCTCCAGAATCTTAAGGCGATTGCGAATATCCGATACCTTCTTTTCCCGCACAGTATTGGCCGAAGGATCATGAATAGAGATATCCTCTTCCCTGGTCATAACTACCTGATAGCCGGCCATACGCAACATATCCCGTAAATTAAGCGACACCGCTAAATTGACATCCTTTTCCACGCTGCCGCTTCCTCCCGTGGCGCCGCCATCCATGCCGCCGTGGCCAGGATCTAGTACGATGGTTTTCACTTGCGCCATATTGGCCGACGAGGCATCCTCCGCCGGCGGTGATATCTGATACCACACCACTGCCGTCAAAACCAGCATCAGGGAGATCATAATACACGCGATGGTCTTTTTTGACTTGACTTTCAACGCTCTCACCTCCACATCATGTGTATGCAGGCAAGGGTTGAAAAAATCCTAAGTTGGCTTCTATTTTCATTATAGCTTCTTTTCCTCTTTTACACAACCCATAGTCCTTTCTCATATATTCTCCCATCATTTTGCCAAAACCGATTTCTTTTTTCCCAGACTTTTGCTATAATAAGATCTGGTATTTTTCCATATGGTTACAATCCAAGCCTATGAAGGATGTGTCAATATGAAATACGTTGTGGTACTTTGTGATGGAATGGCTGATTATCCTGTGGATCAATGGGGCGGCCAGACTCCTATGAACCGTGCCAGCAAACCCAATATGGATTCCCTAGCGCAGCAGGGTTCCGTCGGTTTGGTCAAGACAGTGGCCGATGGTTTAGCTCCCGGTAGCGATGTGGCCAACCTTTCAGTAATGGGGTACGATCCTTTAAAATATTATACCGGCCGTTCTCCTTTGGAAGCGGTCAGTATGGGAGTCGACCTCTCTTCCTCCGATTGGGCATTGCGGTGCAATCTGGTCACTTTATCGGATGCCGACCGGTATGAAGACGCCGTCATGCGGGATTATTGTGCCGGTGATATTTCCTCCCAGGAAGCCGCTCAGCTTATCCAGTCCATCCAAAAAGAAATGGGCGGTGGTGCCTTTGATTTCCACGCCGGCATCAGTTATCGCCATTGCCTGGTGTGGCATGAGGGGATGGATCCCGGCAAATTGACTCCTCCTCATGATATCTCCGGTCAAGTGGTAGGTCCTTATCTCAATTGTTCCCCGGAAGCCGCCCCTCTCCTCGACATGATGAAACGCAGCTATGAGATCTTAAAGGATCATCCGGTCAATCAAAAGCGAGTGGCCGAGGGCAAACGTCCAGCCAACTCTATCTGGCTGTGGGGTCAAGGTAAAAAGCCGCAGCTTCCCTCCTTTCAAGATGAATTTGGTTTGATTGGAGGTGTCGTCTCGGCGGTGGATCTCATCAAAGGCATCGGTTATTGCGCCAAAATGCGGGTGGTGGATGTCAAAGGCGCTACCGGATACATCGATACCAATTTTGAAGGCAAGGCCAAAGCTGCTCTGGATCTGCTGGACGATGGATGTGATTTGGTTTACGTCCACATTGAGGCGCCTGATGAATGCGGTCATCGGGGCGAGGCTGACAATAAAGTCAAAGCCATTGAAATGATCGATTCCCGTCTACTTGCTCCCCTGCTCAAGGGGTTGGAGGATTATACGAATTATCGCATTATGATTCTCCCCGATCATCCTACCCCCCTCTGCACCAGAACCCACGCTTCTGATCCCGTCCCCTTCCTGCTCTATGAAAAGCAGGCACCGATCTCCTCCAGTGTTGTCCAGTTTAGCGAACAGGAGGCGGCTGAAACCAATCTTATGGTGGAGCATGGTCCTGATTTAATGCGGATGTTTATCAGTTCCGATCCTTTACCCCAAGTGTAAAATGTATTTTGAAAGCGTCCTTATCTTTTCAAAAGGGCGCTTTTATTTTTATCATATGAAAAAGAGCAAGATAGATGTTTTCTAAAACGCCTATCTTGCTCTTTCATTTGCTGGCATTATAAAATTAAAATACTCAGCTTTTTATCCATTGTGTGTTTTATTTCGCTGTCTTTTTCTTCATCAGAAGAATGGTCATAATGGAGAGGCCCAACAGCGCCACAATGCCTATGGGAGAATGTTCGCCTGTGTTGGGAGAATCGGTACCTGATCCATCATCCGAACTGGAGGAA
>CALCVR010000373.1 GCA_937905915.1 uncultured Eubacteriaceae bacterium | reverse complement strand
AGAAGCGAACAACAAGTATTATAACGCATGAAGATACATTTTGTCAACACTTTTTTGCTTATCGAGAGCAGATTCTTGCAAAAAGAGAGGGAGAGATGTTGAAGTTAGGACTAATCTTGTTATTTAGAATGATGCTTTCAAAAAATTCATTGACTTTTTAAGGAGAGTTTGATAAAATATTAGAGTTCTTATGCAGGTTGCTCGTAGAGTTAACCCGCTGTTTTTTGTGGAGCGGTATCGAAGTGGTCATAACGGGACTGACTCGAAATCAGTTGAGCCTCACGGCTCCGTGGGTTCGAATCCCACCCGCTCCGCCACCACCTGCGGTGAGTATTTGCTCGCCGCAGGTTTTCTTTTTATACGATGATTTCACCACTTGCTTTAGGATATCTCTTTGTGGCGAAGTAAATCTTACAGGACGAAATCTGACCGCAAATGACAATATGAATAAAGGGAGGCTTTGCACGTGACTATTTCGCTACCCCAAGGGGCCCGATACTTGATCCATAAATTGGAGCAAACAAGCGAGGCCTATGTGGTAGGAGGATGCGTACGAGATGCTTTACGGGGTGTCTCTCCAAACGATTGGGACTTGTGTACTTCAGCCACACCGAGACAAATGTTGGATATTTTGCAGGGGGAAAAGGTGTTGGAAACCGGACTTAAACACGGCACGGTTACCGTTTTGCTTCCGGATGGAGCTTATGAGGTTACCACCTATCGAGTGGATGGCGTTTATTCGGATGGGCGTCACCCCGATCAAGTCACCTTTACCTGTCAAATTACCGATGACCTAGCTCGTCGGGATTTTACCATGAATGCTATGGCTTATCATCCGTCTCGTGGATTGGTGGACCCTTTCGGGGGATTAAAGGACTTGCAGGATGGTTTGATCCAAGCGGTAGGGGATGCAGACAAACGGTTTGAAGAAGATAGCCTGCGGATTCTGCGGGCATTGCGCTTTGCATCCACATTAGGATTTCATCTATCGGAGGCCTGCAACGGTAGCGTTCATCGCAACAGGAGGCTGTTGGATCGGGTTTCAAAAGAACGGATTCAAGTAGAACTCAGAAAATTACTGCTAGGGGACGGTGTCAAGGACATCCTTATGGAGTACCATGACGTGCTGTCCCAAATTATTCCATCCATGGAACCTATGGCACGCTTTACACAGCACAATGCTACCCTATGGGAACACACGGCTTATGCTGTAGCGTGTGCGCCAAAGGATCCTATTGTCCGTTGGACGATGCTGCTCCATGATATGGGAAAACCTTCCTGCTTCTCTACGACAAGAGGAAGGGTGAATTTTTATGGATACGCTGAAAAAAGTGCGAAGATTGCCCAAGAGATCCTTGAGGATCTGCACATGGACCGTCATACCATTCAAAAAGTAGTGCAGTTGGTAGAGAAACATGATTCGTCCTTACCCCAGACCGATAAGGCTGTCAAGCGATGGCTGAACCAGTTGGGAGAAGAACAATTTCGTCGCTTGATCCAGGTACACAGGGCTGATACGTTAGCTTTTGTTCCGGATTATCGGCAGGAAAAACTTGGCGAGATCGAAAAGTCTGTATCCTGTATGGAAAAGGTGCTGAAAGAGGGTCAGTGTTTTTCCATACAAAATTTGGCGGTGGACGGCCGTGACGTTTTAGACGCAGGCATCCCAGTAGGGCCGGAGGTAGGACGTATCCTTCAGCACCTTCTAGACCTCGTAATGGATCAAGTGCTGGACAACGACCGGGAATGTCTGTTAAAGGAAGTAGAAAATCTCGTCAAAGGGGGATGATTTCAGTATGAAAATGCAGTGTACGCTATTGGCAGTGAGGGATTTGGAGGTATCCAAACAATTTTACTGCCATCTTCTCGGGATGGAGGTCACAGATGACTTTGGCGCCAATGTAACGCTATCCAATTGTCTATTTCTCCAGACGATGGATACTTGGATGTCGTTTATCCACAAAAAGGAAGAGGATATTCATTTGGGAAACCATGCCTGTGAACTTTACTTTGAAACAGATGATATGGATGATTTTATTCATCGTCTCAATGCCATGCCCAATATTTTATATGTGCATCCTCTAAAGGAGCATGCTTGGGGACAACGGGTGGTACGCATCTATGATCCAGACCGGCATATCGTTGAGGTAGGCGAATCCATGTCTAAAGTGGTACATCGTTTTTTAGAAAGCGGTATGGACATTCCACAGATTGCCAAGCGGATGGATGTCGGGGAGGAGTATGTCCGCTTTTGCTTGAACCAAAGTGATGAGACATGAGAAATTTTAGCATGGTTACCTGATGCAGCTGGATGGAGAGACTTTATCCAGCTGTATTTTTTATGCATGAAAAAACAATCGAAATTTAGAGATAATATAGATATTTTTGGTTTATTATGTTAAAATATTTTTATCTTTTTTGAAATCGAGCGAGAAGGAGAAATGCTTCATGAAATTGAATCAGAAATCAAAAGGAAACGGATGGGCGTTTTTGCCACTGCTGGTATTTGTGTTTTCTTATCTGATTGTAGGAATTGTGCTGGAAGCCCAGGGAGTGGATCAAGCATTCTATCAATTTCCCACTCCAGTGGCAGCTATGTTGGGAATTATCGTGGCCTTTTTTCTGTTTAAGGGAAGTATTCCGGAAAAGGTGGACACCTTTGTCAAAGGATGTGGCGATGATAATATCATTATTATGTGCTTAATCTACCTGCTGGCCGGAGCCTTTTCCACTGTGGCCAAAGCCATGGGCGGTGTGGACGCCACCGTGAACTTAGGGCTATCGGTGCTGCCCCCCTCGGTTATTACCGCTGGATTGTTTATCATTGCAGCCTTTTTAGGAACATCCACCGGTTCTGCTATGGGAACGGTAGGAGCCTTGGCCCCCGTTGCCGTAGGTTTTGCCGATAAAGCGGGTATTCATTTGCCGCTCATGTTGGCGGCCGTCGTGGGAGGCGGCATGTTTGGAGATAACCTCTCTATTGTATCCGATACCACTATTGCCGCTACTAGGACCCAGGGCGTGGAGATGAAGGATAAATTTCGTTTAAATCTCCTGATTGCCCTACCTCCAGCCATTATTACAGTGGTGCTGTTGCTACTCTTTGGTTCTTCTCCCGACGCTGTAGCATTGGAAGGCCTCACTTTTAACTTTGTAAAGGTCATTCCCTATCTGTTGGTGCTGGTGCTGGCCCTGGTGGGGGTGAATGTATTGTTGGTGCTGACTTCAGGTATTGTAGCGGCTGGCCTTATTGGGATCGCTTATGGGGACTTAACTCCATTGTCCTTCTCCCAGAGTATTTTTGAGGGGTTTGGCGGCATGCTTGAGATCTTTTTACTATCCATGTTTATTGGGGGACTGACAAAAATGGTGTCCAAAGCGGGAGGAATGGATTTCCTGCTGCGCATTTTCCGGAAATTTGTGCGTGGCCCTAAGTCGGCACAGCTCAGCATTGGAGCCTTGACCCTGGCCACCGATGCAGCTACAGCCAATAACACGGTGGCCATCCTCATCGACGGTCCCATTGCCAAGCAGATTTCCCAGGAATACAAGGTGGATCCTCGTAAAATAGCCTCTATCTTGGATATTTTCTCCTGCGTTATGCAGGGTCTCATCCCCTATGGTGCCCAAATCCTATTGGCCGGTAGCTTAAGCGAAGGAGCGGTCAGTCCCTTCTCCATTGTTCCCTTTATGTGGTATCCTATGCTGTTGCTGGGATTTACCGTTTTATCTGTTTTTGTCCCTTATGCCGACCGCGCTTTACGCAAGCGCCCCTGGAATTGGGAGAAAGGAAAGGCAGAGTAATACCAAGTTTTAAAAAATTACCGACCATATAAAAAGAGGATGCCTTCCAAAAGGCATCCTCTTTTGCTGATGGATAGAAAATTACTTTTGAGAACCGGCCTCTCTCTTTTCGATACCCTTGTTGCGGAAGTAGAGGCAGATATCGGTGGCGACCATAATAAGATTGGGCCAATAGAACCAGAAGGCCAGGTTAAAGGTGCCGGTCATAAACTTGGCGATAAGGCCACACACATAGCCGAACTCAATGAAAATCATAAACAACAGGCTCTTGCCCTGGGTGGAGCGGGAGCGGTAGGAACGCATGATAGACAAAGGCCAAGAAATACCAAAAGACACAATCATAAGGGTTTCAAAAATACTAGCGATACTAGCCATTTCCATGGTGAACATTTCTCCTTCTATGCAGCTATTCTTCTGTCAAAGGCATGTCAAAAAGACGTTACTTCTTATGAGTATAACGAGGGAGCAGCTTGGGAGAGACCATATCGGTGACGATACCGGCGTCAGCCATCTCCTTGGCAAACTGAGTGACGTGATCCAGAGTCAGCTGGCCCAGTTCCACATCCTTAGATTTGGCGGAGGCATTGCGGCCGGCGTTACGGCCAAAGACAATGATGTCCAGCAAGGAGTTGCCCATGAGACGGTTACGGCCGTGGATTCCGCCGACGGCTTCACCGGCTACATACAGGTTTTCGATGTTGGTCATGCCCTCAGCGGTGATGTCCAAACCGCCGTTCTGATAGTGGAGTGTGGGATAGACCAGGATGGGTTCCTTGCGGATATCGATGCCGTATTTGCCGAACATACGCAACATAGCAGGAATACGCTTTTCGATGGTGCCTTCGCCGTTTTTCAGCTCGATCATGGGAGTGTCCAGCCATACGCCAACACCGTCGGCAGTGTGGACGCCCTTCTGATGATCGGAGCACTCCCGGATAATGGAAGCGGCAGATACGTCGCGGGTCTCCAGGGGATGCATGAAGG
>CALCVR010000372.1 GCA_937905915.1 uncultured Eubacteriaceae bacterium | reverse complement strand
GGATTGGGAGATCAGTAGAGGAGAAAAAGAGGAGGAGTTTTTAAAACTGAGCGAAAAAAGAGAAAATAGGATAAGATATCCACCTTTTTTTGTAAAATCCTTGCATTCTTCTACTAGATGTGGTAAAATACCTTAGTGTTGAAATGGATTTCAAGGGGAGGTTATGAGATGAGCGGATTGGATATTGCATTGGGCATTGTGCTGATGGTCTTTGCTGTCGCGATTATTGCTGTCGTTCTTCTGCAGGAGAGCCGTCAGGCTGGTCTTTCCGGTGTAATCGCCGGTGGCGCTGATTCTTTCCTGAGTAAGAATAAAGCACGTACTGCAGACGCCATTTTGGCCCGAATTACCAAGTTTATCGCAATTGGCTTTTTTGTCTTGGTGGTCGTTGCAAACGTCTTAATTGCTGTTTTTGGTTAAAAACAATTTCCAAGTAAGAGAAGCAGGTTGGATTTTTCCAGCCTGCTTTTTTGCTTTGGCGCAAATAATTACAAAAAAGCACCGGTCATTCCTTTGACCGGTGCTTTTGACATTAATCGTCTTTTACAGAACTTTGTTTTGCAAGATATTGAGAGGGAACATCGTTGGCAATGATGCCCAACATACGGGCGGAGGTGTTTTTGAGAACAGTCAGCGCATCCAAAGCGGCGTCTACACGAGTTTTACCATACCGAGCGATGAGAATAGAACAGTCGCATTGGTTGGCCAAAGCAGCGGCATCCCCGTAGGAATTGACACTGGGAGCATCGATTAAAATGTAATCATAGCGTCGAGATACGATCTCCAACATCTCCAGTGTGATAGGGCCGTCCAAAAGATCCGATGGCTTTTCCACATAAGTGGTGGCCGCGCAAATGACATCCAGGCAATCGGTGGATGGAACAATAGCATCGGCAATAGAACATTTTCCAAGTAATACATCGGCAAGGCCATAGACCGAATCCACCCGCAGGCGGGAACGGATGTGGGAAGTGCGCATATCGGCGTCGATCAGAAGCACTTTATTGCCCGAATCGGCTAAGGCGTTTGCAAGTCCGGATGCTACAGCGGCACGGCCTTCTTGGATGTCCACACTGCACAGCAGTACCCGCTTTCCGTCACCGATTTGAGCGCGGAAGGCAGCTCGTACATTGCGGATGGATTCTGAAAGCTGGCGGGAAGTGGGACGCTGTCCAGCCGGCAGAATGCCAAGTAAACTTACCTTGGCTGTTTTACAAAAAAGATGAAAGTTGCGGATGGTATAGTCCTTTACCGTCAGGAAGAACACAAAGGCTAGAAAGACAACAAGTCCTAATACCCCTCCGAAAAATCCTTTTTTTACCGCAGTAATCATCTTACCTTTTGAAGAAGGGGCTTCCGCCCGATCCAGGACAGTGGCGGTGACGGGGGGAGAGGTGTTGCGACGTTGGATCTCCTCACAAGCCACCTGAGCCAAATTGTTGGCGGCATTGGTGGCGCGGGTGGGATCGTTATAGGTGACGGTGATCTTAATAATATTGGATTCGTCCACCCGGTTGACCTTCACCCCTTTGGAGAAGTCGGATACACTTTTTGTAATCTTACTTAAATCCATGGCCTGCTTTAAGACGCCCTCGCTTTGGATCAACGCCACACTATTGCGGGCAATGGATTCTGAAATATCATTTTTATCTTTTTCAGCCTGAAGACTGCCGTCGGTCTGGAGATTGTTGACCAAAGAAATAGAAGAAGAAACGGTCACTGAAGTGTCGAGTACCGTATAAGAGAGACCAGCGAATAAGGCAAATCCCACTACCACAGCGGCGATGGCAAAAAAGGATCGTTTTCGCGCTAAGGAATAGAAGGTATACCAGTCGAAGATTCCTTTTTTCATGATAATCTCCTTACATCAGGGGATAGAGTAGACAATTGAGATCTATTAAGATCAGCAAAATGTATGGGAGCATAACAGTTCCGTGAGACCGGCTACCGATGGGGCCAACTGTGTAGCACCGGCGGCAGACAGCTCCTCCTTAGAACCATAACCATACAACACGCCGATGGACGGCATGCCGACCGAACGGGCGCCTTCCACATCAAACCGGCGGTCGCCGATCATTACTGCCCTGTCGGCAGGAACATCCAATTGGCGAAGAGCGTCCCGAATCAGAGGGGCCTTATCCGAATGGGCCTTGTCCAAAGCAGTGCCGCAAACGGCATCAAACAGCTCTGTAATACCAAAATAGCGCAGCACCTCTTCCACAAATACCAAAGGTTTGGTGGAGGCGATGGCCAATTTAATGCCCTTTCCCTTCAAACGTTCCAACAGGGGCTTGATTCCATCATACAACCGGTTTTCATAAATGCCGGTGACGCGGAACCGCTCCCGATACTTTTCCACCGCTTGATCGGTTTGCTCATCGGAGAGATGGTAAAGATGCTGGAAGGTATCCCAAAGGGGAGGGCCAATAAAACTTTTGAGACGGGATCCATCGGTTTCCTCAATCCCTAGGCTCTGCAAAGCGAACTGCACACATTTGATGATTCCCTCTTGTGAATCGGTGATGGTACCGTCTAAGTCAAACAGAACGGCTTGATAAGGGCAGCTCATACAGAAGCCTTCCGACCAGCGCATTTTTCCAAAAAGCGTTTGTTTTCAATGGAATAACGTTCATGAACACCGTCGCCAATGAGGCCGGATTCATCGTAAGCCCGCACTGAGAACAGCCAACGCCGGCCGTCATTTTCAATCAATTCGGCCTCGGCGTACACCTTAGATCCGAGAGGAGTAGGAGCCATATGTTTGATATTAATCATGGTTCCCACGGTGCTCCAGCCTTCTTCCAAACAGTCTTGGACACATTTTGTGGCGGCGCCTTCCATCATAGCGATCATACAAGGGGTGGCAAATACTGGCAACAATCCGCTCCCCATCGAGGCGGCGGTAAGATCTTCAGTGACCATTAATTCATAACGAGCTTTCATTCCGATGACAGGTTGCTGCAAAGCAATCGTCTCCTTTCCTCCATTAAAGAGATAAGATAACATACCTTTCTTATATTACCACCCGGCCTGCTTTTTCTCAACCACTATTTTGACACATTTCCCCATTTTAAAAGGCAGGTTCACAAAATAGAGGCTACAAAAAAACTTTTTGTAAATGATTGGTCAAATGGTTGAAGATAAGACCGTTTTGAAGTATACTATAAGGTAAACATTATACAATTTTATGCAAAACTGTCCTCTCTCATCCATGGGAAAATCAAAAGAGTGCTTATGGTCGGATGGATGTCTTGAAAACTGTTTGTTTCAAGAGGATATAGCAATGCATGCTCTTTGCCCCAGGCAAAGAGTGCTGGAGTAAGACAATGGCTTTTTAGCATAGCGATAACATATGGAGGGAAAAATGGGATTATACGATGGATTGACTTGTCCGATTTGTTCCAAGGAATTTGCGGACGGCGACGATGTAGTGGTATGTCCCCAGTGCGGTGCACCACACCACCGTCAATGCTGGCTGGAGCATGGGGAATGTGCGTTTGCTGCGGACCATGGTACCGAACAGCAGTGGAAACGCCCTCGGCTCAAAAGTGAAGAGCCTGATTCCGACGCGGAAAAAGATGGATTGCACTGTCCGCGATGTGGGTATCTGAATGATGACGGGACGCTGTTTTGCATCAAATGCGGTATGCCGCTGCAAGTGGGGGAGGGACAAAAGAATTCTTCCAATAGCAATCCATGGTCGGCCCGTAGGCCAGTTGTACCGAATCCTCTTGGCGGAGTAAATCCTGAGGAAACCATTGACGGTATTCCAGTAGGCGATATTGCGGCGTTTGTAGGCAGCAATTCTTACTATTATATTCCGCGATTCGTGGCCATGGCGAAAGACAAATCCAAAATTACCGTCAATTGGGCGGCGGCTTTATTGATGCAGAACTGGGTGGCATTCCGCAAAATGGGTGGCTTTTTTGTCATTGTAGCCATTCTCATCACTTTAATTAATATTCCATCGTTTATCATAACGATGGCATCTTCCATTATGATGCTGCCGGATGCAGCGGCTTATCAAACTGTTTTGTTTCAACCAAGCAATGCAGTGATTGTGATATCGTATATCATGCCGTTTGTGGCATTGATATTGCGCATCTTTTTAGCTTTGTTTGGCAATCGGGTGTATATGAATCATGTGATCAAAAAAATTCATAAACTGCAAGCTGCCTATCCTAATCCAGCCGATTACCAAAATGCCCTTTTGCAAAAAGGCGGGATCAGTTGGGCATTTCCGATTGTCTATTTGGTGGCGTTTTCCGTCGTCATAGGAATGATTTCAGTGGGTGTGACATTTATACTCTTAACTTAAAGAAGAAGGAGTTTTTGACATGGCTACCAAGATAAAAAAGGCGATTATTCCAGCGGCAGGGTTGGGAACTCGGGTGCTTCCCATTACCAAGGCACTTCCCAAAGAGATGTTACCTATCGTGGATAAGCCATCCATTCAATATATTGTGGAGGAATGTGTAGCGGCAGGAATCGAAGATATCCTAATTATCTTAAACCGAGGCAAAACGGTTATTGAGGATCACTTTGACCGCTCGCCGGAATTAGAGAATCATCTGCTTAAGTCCGGAAAAGAGGAAGCTTTGGAAACGGTAAAAAGTATCGCTCATCTGGCAAACATTTATTATATCCGTCAGAAGGAAACCAAAGGCCTTGGACATGCGGTATACATGGCAAAATCCTTTGTGGGAGACGAACCATTTGCTGTTTTGTATGGGGACGACGTCATCATTGGGGAGGATCCCGCCATTGGCCAGTTGGCTCAGGCTTATGA
>CALCVR010000371.1 GCA_937905915.1 uncultured Eubacteriaceae bacterium | reverse complement strand
AAAAAGCTTAGAATTCATTTTAATCTCTCTGGCAGAGATACTCTGTTGCCCGGATTTAATGGGATAACATTCGTCTCCGTCTTGTTCAGCCGATGGTACCGATACATGTAAAGATTGAACGTAATAATCTCCCTCTATTTTGCGTAAGATAGAAGTCTGACGCATTTGAGCAGAGATAGTAAGGCCGCTAGGCAATGTCTTATTGACTTGAACTACAACATAAACAGAATGCAAGTCTTCAGAAAGCATGTAGGGTAAGATTTGTTGAAAGACAAGTTCAAAGGGGAGAGGGTCATTTTGGATCTCCCGCATCATGATGTCTCGAAGCTGTTCTTTATGAAAAGCCACCTCTTGAATGCCGGTGCCGATGCATTGTACATCCTCAGTGAAATAGGACATTGTCTTTTCCACGTCGCGCTCAATAAGATAAGCACGCATCATATCGGTCAATCGATTTACTGCTGGATTTTGTTTGTGAGAAGCTGATTGGTCCATGGCGTTTTTCCTTCCTTCCCTCAGCTGATGACACGGCAGATCAAATCGACTTCTTCCAAAAGAAAATCTCGCACAACATCCACAAGGTGGACTCTTTCTAACTGAAGCCGATTGCACCGTTCCACCAGACGCTCGACGGCATCTTTATCGAACGAGATCCCTTTGATTTCCAAATCTCCACAGCGGATGCCGTAAAAGACACAGGAATTATCAGCTGAATGTCGTGTTTCTTTTGTGATCTGATAGGTAAGCATAGTAAAGATCCTCCTTGTGAAATAACAAAACGATGTCTTGATTCAGTCACCGTTTTGCACGCCGTATGGCGTTTTGTGGGAGGCAATAAGCCCCCTATCAAAACAGTGCTTTTTATGCTGATGGTAAAAATACATATGCCCATTCTCCAGGGACCTGTAACAGGACTCCGATGGCAGATTATTTTAAGCCAAAAGAAAAAACCTACAAGAAAAGCTTGTAGGCATCCAAAATAGAACAATATAGTTCCATAAGGAACCGATTATTGCTGCAACTGGCTGCCATGTTTTTTATCAGGACTTTAAATGCGCTAATGAAAAACGAAGACCCTATAGCTTTGCGTCACCAATTTTCACTGGTTTTGCCAAATATTTACTTATAAGTTTCATATTAAGAGTATGGCTCAACCGAAAGGAAAAGTCAAGCAATATTTCCAAAAAATATCATGTTTTTTAAAATATTCAATTTTGTTCTGAATAATTAACCAAAAAAATCGCATATTAAAGGGGAATATACTTTATTTGCTTTTGTAATGCAAAAAATTATAGGAGGAAAAAGGGACTTCCAAACTTTTAATTGGGAAAGTCGAGAAAATTCCTTGACAGAAAAAATAAGATGTGTTATATTTCCATCTAGTTAGTTTGAACTAACTAGATAACGGATATTACATCATCTGTTATTTTTTAAGCTTTTAGTTAACTATAGCTAACTAAAAACAAAAGGTGGTGAGACGGCTTGTTGGAACGATACTTAGTAGAGCATTGTTCTCCTACGTTGGCATCCTTAAAGACAGCAAATCTCTTTTCCTACTCCTATTCGTCGGAGAATATACTGGAACAATATGTGCAAAATTGTCATCGACAACTTTCCCAAAAAGGAGTGTCAATAGAAGTACTGCGCAAAAAAAATCATGTAGCGCTGATTTACGTTTATCGGCAACACCGCTTGCAACAGGATTTAAACCATGAAGACACCGTTGCTTTTTTGAAAAATTATGGATACCATAGTCTCTCCACTCGGGATGCCATTGAACAATTGAAGTCTCGCTTTGAACAGTCTGAGTTCCCCCATGAAATAGGATTATTTTTAGGGTATCCTTTGGGGGATGTGGTGGGATTTATCCGGAATGCAGGAAAAAACAGCAAGTGTGCAGGATGCTGGAAGGTATACTGCGACGAATGCGAGGCTGTAAAATTGTTTGCTAAGTTTAAAAAATGCCGGGATGTATATACCCGTCTTTTCCAAGAGGGACGAACGGTTTTACAGTTGACGGTAGCTGTTTGATACAAGAATATCAAGATGCTGAACCTGCGACGAATTCCATCGTCGCATAAGTAAATACAAAATTTTTACAGAAAGAGGGGCTATACCTTATGAGTAAAGTAGCAGTAGTATATTGGAGCGGTACAGGTAATACACAAGCCATGGCCGATTTAGTGGCAGAAGGCGCAAAAGATGAAGGGGCAGAGGTGGATGTATTAACTTCCGCAGAATTTTCAGCCGATCAAATGGACCAATATGACGCTATTGCATTTAGCTGTCCTTCTATGGGAGCAGAACAATTGGAGGAAAGCGAATTTGAACCCATGTTTGAAGACTGCCGTCCTAAGCTAAACGGCAAAAAAATTGGACTGTTTGGCTCTTATGGGTGGGGTGACGGTGAATGGATGCATACCTGGGTGGATACCTGCCAAGGAGATGGAGCGATGCTGGTAAATGAAGGGGTTATCTGCAATAAAGCCCCTGATGATGAAGCCAGTGAAGCGTGTAAAGCGTTGGGAAAATCCATCAGCCAGTAAATAGATTACATTTTTCATCTTTTTGCTAATACCTATCATTTCCCCATATTATCACCATACTAGAAAAGCTCGATCCTTTTAAATGGATCGAGCTTTTCTTCTTTGAATTTGATTTTTTATTTAGAGAAGTGCGCAATAATAGCATCTACAATGCGCTTACTGGCAAAACCATCGCCATAAGGGTTGGAGGCATGACTCATACGCCGATACTCATCCGAATCGCTGAGAAGCTGGTCAATAATAGAATAGATGGTTTCTTCCTCAGTGCCCGCCAATTTAAGCGTACCGGCGGCAATGCCCTCCGGACGTTCAGTGGTATCCCGCAACACTACCACAGGTTTCCCCAGGGAAGGCGCTTCTTCCTGAATGCCGCCGCTGTCGGTGAGAATAAGATAAGACGCTCCCAAGAGATTATGAAAATCCACAACTTCCATAGGTTTAATCAATCTTACACGGTCGCACTCTCCGAATACCGTCTCAGCCGCTTCTACTACCACAGGATTGAGATGAACAGGGTAGACCACTTTAATATCGTCATATTTGTCTAAAATACGGCGAATGGCATGAAACATCTGATACATCGGTTTGCCGAGATTTTCCCGGCGATGGGCAGTCAATACAATCAGACGGCTATCCTTTGCCCAATCCAGAAGAGGGCTCTGATAGTCGGAACGAACGGTGGTTTTTAACGCATCGATGGCTGTATTGCCGGTTACAAAGATGGATTCTTCCCGTTTTCCTTCCTTTAGGAGATTTTGACGGCTCTGTTCGGTAGGTGCAAAATGCATGTCGGCCATCACGCCCACCATCTGACGGTTCATCTCTTCAGGATAAGGAGAATATTTATTGTAAGTACGCAGGCCGGCTTCCACATGTCCGATAGCTACCTGCTGATAAAAAGCGGCTAAAGCTCCTGCAAAAGTAGTGGTCGTGTCGCCGTGCACCAAAACGATATTAGGTTTTACTTCGCGTATAACCTGTTCCAATCCGGCCAGCACCCTGGTCGTGATATCAGAAAGGGTTTGCCCCTGTTTCATAATATCCAAATCATAATCTGGCACAATTTGAAAAGCATCAAGCACCTGATCCAACATTTGACGATGCTGGGCAGTCACGCAAACAGTAGTTTCAATTTCGGGTCTCGATTTTAGTTCTTTTACCAAAGGAGCCATTTTGATTGTTTCCGGACGGGTTCCAAACACCGTCATTACTTTAATCGGCATATTATTTCCCCATTTGTTTCTTTATTTTTCGGATCTCCCGTAAAAAACGGATATTGCTGCGGTAGAAACGTCCAAATCGACTAGGCTCTTTCACAATGCGGTACAGCCACTCTAAATTTAGACGAACAAAAAATTGCGGCGCCCGTTTTTTAGTATCGCTCAATACGTCAAACGAACCGCCTACTCCTACAAAAATTCCTTTGTCCAATTGGCCAAACCACTGGTTGATCAAAAGTTCTTGACGTGGAATGCCCAGGGCCACTAAAACCACATCCGGCTTTAATTGACGGATTTCCTCGAATATTTCCTCGTCGTCTTGCCCGTATCCGTTGCGATAACCAGCCACTACGTCGGGTGAATACGCATCTGAAATCTTTTTGACTAAAGCTGACACCACTTCTTCTTTGGCGCCGTATAGATAAATGCGGCGTCCTGTTTCACCAGCATGCTGGATCAAGCGCGCCGCCAACTCCACTCCAGTGACCCGGCCGTGGGGTTCCAACCCAAGGGTGGACGCTGCTTTGACCACGCCGATGCCGTCGGGCACAATAACAGAATGAGGGCTGCAAAGCACTTGGTCAAATTCCGGCGTCTGGGCGCCGATCATCATGGTTTCGGGATTGGCTGTGATGACAAACAGCTTTTTTTCCTCATCCATGGCCTGACACACCCTATCGAAAAAAGTAGCCTGCGTGCCGGTATATAATTTTTTAAAATAATCTTTTAGCATGCATTACACTCCAGTTTCCCGCAATAAGAGAAGGCTCTCATCGTGGGGAAATCCTTTTGCCGCGTAATTAAGGGCGCAACAAGCGCATCCACTGATCCAGCACCTTGTCGCGATAAAAATCTTTCGCCTGTTTCGCAGCCTTTTGCCCCATCTGGCCGCATAAAGCGGGATTGTCCATCAGCTGGCAAAGCCGCTGGGAAAACATGTCTTCATCCCGGCCGGGGACAAGGAACCCGCTTTTCCCATCCTCTAAAATAGCGGCCGGCCCCACCCGGATGTCAAAGGCGA
>CALCVR010000370.1 GCA_937905915.1 uncultured Eubacteriaceae bacterium | reverse complement strand
CCGAAAAAGCAGTGCTGTTTTGTTGCGTGCTATTGGCAGGGGGGTTTGTGTCCTTTTACTTCCGGGAGGAGAAAAAAGAGGGGAAGAATTCTTGACAATGGGCGGTACTATTTATTTCCAAGCCCTCATGAAACCTAAGGCGGCTTTTTACGTATCGGTTTTCCGGTGATTTGTCAGCAGTGGGTCCTCATCCTTGCCTATGGCGGCGGCCGTTTTACATGGTCAATCGGATGATTTGTTACACTGGATCTGTGTTGTAAAAGGTGCTGAAAAAGATACAAAAAAGTTTTTTCATCAGATATATTTGCTGTTTAGATTGAACTTTTTGATAATGCGTTTTTTTGGTTTGTTAAAACTAACTGTATAAAAAAAGAGAATAATATAGAAGGGTTGACTAATAATATTGATGAATTTTTTACTAAATAAAAAATTGACTTAATAATGTTGTGCTTCATAATAAGTATTACCGGTCACGGCCCAACGTGAATCGGCGAAAGTCCTGCCCGCAAACAAAGGAGCCAACTGAAAAAACAAAAAGGGGGAACTATTTGTGAACAAGCGCTTCACAAAACGAGGCGTCTCTCTGCTCCTGACCATGGCGATGACAATGTCTTTGTTTACAGCGGCAGGCCCTATGATCAGTGCAGAGGAAACGCAAGAAGGAAGCAATGTGAGAAATTTGGCGCTGCGCCGGGCAGCGTACCAATCCAGCGCCGTCAACTTTGACCAGACGGCCCAATTGGTGACCGACGGCATAATCCACGACATTGCCGATGAAAACAAGATGGCCTATTCGGTCAGCAACCCGTACAACAACGAAGCCCGTTACGGCAATCCCAAAGAACTGTTTGACAACGACAATTCCACCCGTTGGATTTCCTATCATACCAGTTCTTGGGCGCAGATCAAGGTGCCCTTCTCCCAGAAGAAGGTCATAAAGAGCTATACCTTGACCACCGACGTGGAAAATCAAGGCAACAATCCCAAAGATTGGATCATCCAAGGTTCCAACGACGGGGAACATTTTGTGGATCTGGATACCCGTACCGGCGAGAGCTTCGGCCCAGGGGAGACCCGTACCTTTGAGATGGCCGACCAAACCGAAGCCTATACTTATTATCGTCTCAATGTTACCGCCAACAACGGTTCCGACCGGATCCATATCGCCGGCTGGAAGCTGCTGGACGAAAATGGGGAACAGGCCTTCCCGGACTACGATGAAAACGTCAACAACTTCGTCAGTTTCTGGATGAGCGAAGGAGCTAATGACGAGTGGGTATATGTGGATCTGGGAGCTGAAAGCCAGGTTCAAAGCGTGAAGGTATATTGGGGCAGTAAATACGCCACCAAGTTCGACGTGCAGGTGTCGGATGATGCTGAACATTGGACCACCGTGGCTGAGAACGTAGAAGGTCAAGAAGGCGTACAGGAAGTGACCTTTGATCCGGCCCAGGGACGTTACGTGAGACTTTTGTGCCGGGAATCCTCCGGAGACGCTTACATCGTCCGGGAGCTGGAGGTCTACGGCACAAACGATTACAAGTATGAAGGTGAAGTAGATTCCATGCCCCAACCGGAAGCCGACGGGACCCAGGTACTGGCCGACGGCAACTGGAAGCTGGAGCGGGCCCCCGAAGTGGATGCCGCAGCCAATGAGCAGGCCGACGCCCAAAAGGAAAATGACGCATCTGATGCTTTGGGTGAGCAGCTGTCCCAGGCGGGTTACGACGACAGCGCTTGGCTGCCTGCTGTGGTGCCCGGAACGGTCCTGACCTCTTATTTGAAGGCCGGGGCGGTGCCCGATCCCAACTACGGCGACCAGCAGACCTTGGTGTCGGATAGCTACTTTAAATCCAATTTCTGGTACCGCAATCACTTTACCATTCCCGAGGAACGGCAGGGTGAACGGGTATGGCTCAACTTTGAGGCCGTCAACTGGAAGGCGGAAGTGTACTTCAACGGCCACCGCGTTGGCAACATCGAAGGCGCCTTCACCCGTGCAAAATTCGACGTTACAGAGTATGTCAACTACGGCGGTGAGAACTACCTGGCCGTGCTGATTTATAAGAATCGCGATCCCGGTTTTGCCCAGCTGACTACCGATGACGGCCCCGGCACCATGGGCGGCGTGTTCGGCAATGACGGCAGCATCGGCGAGGACGCCCCCACCTATGGCAACAGCCTTGGCTGGGACTGGATGCCGGCAGTCCGCGGCCGCAACATCGGTATTTACAACGATGTCTGCATCAGCTACAGTCAGGACGTCCAAGTGGTGGATCCCTGGATGATCACCGATTTGGATGTGGAGAATAAGGACTTCTCCAAAGCCGACCTGACCCTGAAGACCGAGGTTACCAACTCCAAGGATGAACCTATCACCGCCACCGTCACCGGTGTAATCCAGCCGGGCGGCATCACCGTGAGCCAGGATGTGGAATTGGCGGCAGGGGAGACCAAGGAAATCACATTTGACGGCATCGTCATGGAGAATCCGGAGCTGTGGTGGCCCAACACCTACGGCGACCAGTTCCTGTATACGGCCACCGTGTCTGCCACCGTGGACGGGGTACAGTCGGATGCTAAGGACTTTCAGTTCGGCGTCCGTGAATTCACCTATACCACCGAGCCCAGCGACGATGTAGACCAGAACGGCTACCAAAACAATAAGAACCTGACCATTTACTGCAACGGCACCCGTATCGTCTGCCGCGGCGGCAACTGGGGTACCGAGGACATCAACCTGGATGTCAGCGATGAAGAATACGATGCCAGGATGCGCCTGCATCATGACGCCAACCTGAACATGATCCGTAACTGGGGCGGCAATACCAATGACCCGGCCTTTTACGAAGCCTGCGATAAGTACGGCATCCTGGTATGGGACGACTATATGTTCCCGGGCTGCTGGCTGCACCATCCCACCGATGAGGACATGTTCCTGCAAAACGCCGCCGACAAGGTAAAGAATTACCGCTCCCATGCCAGCATCGTGCTGTACTGCGGCGGCAACGAGATGTATCCCGAGACCCAGAAGATGGCCGACGGCCTGGTGGACATCTCGGAGAATCTGGATGGAACCCGTTACTATGTGCCAAACTCCGCCAAAGCGCCGGTTGTCAACCACGGTCCCTATTCGGCCAAAGGTCCTAAGTTCTACTTTAACAACACCGGCGTAGTGCTGCAAAGCGAACGTGGCCTGCCCAACATCCCCACCGTCGAGAGCATGAAAGCCATGTTCCCGGAGGAGAACCAGTGGCCGAAGAACGAGATGTGGGCCCTGCACGACTTCTCCGACAACTGGAACGCCGATGCCGACGACTACATGAAGCAGGTCAGAGAGCAGTACGGCGAGTACAACAATCTGGAGGATTTCGTCACCAGCGCCCAGATGCTGGGATACGAAAACCACAAAGCCATCTTTGAAGCCACCTTTAATGCCAACAGCAACGGCATGCTGCTGTGGATGAGCCAAGCGGCCTGGCCGACCCTTATCTGGCAGATGTACGATTACTATTACGATGTAAACGGCGGCTATTACGGCATTAAGACAGGCAACCAGCCCATTAACTTCATCTGGAATGCAACCAACAACCAGATGGTTCTTTACAACCAGACCCCCAATGACGAGACATTAAAGGCCGTAGTGGAGGTCTATGATCTCTATGGCAACCAAGTGTATGCCAACAGCTTTGTCAAGGATATGCCCTCCGACTCCAAGGAGAACCTAATGGAGCTGACCTATCCCAGCGACACAAGCGACTTAAAGTTCATCAAGACCTATGTAGAGAACGCCCAGGGAGAAGTGGTGGCTGAGGACTTCTACTGGACCAACACTGAAGAGTACCAGAACTATACCTCCCTGCAAGAGCTGCCCCAGGTGGACGTGACAGCAGGGGTGACCCGCGAGGCCGACAAGGATGGTTCCAAAGTGTACACCGTACGCCTGGAAAACACCAGCGATACACCGGCTGTCATGCTGCGGCTGAAGGTCATGAACAGCAAGACCGGCGAACGCGTCCTGCCCAGCTTCTATAGCGATAACTATTTTACCATGATGCCCGGCGAGGTCAAGGAAGTGACCGTCGACTTTAAGGAGAGCGCCCTTCAGGGCGGCCAAGCCCAAATCGAGGTGGAAGGCTTCAACGTAAACCACGCCGTACTGGGCGAGGAGAGCCGGGAATACACCGTGGATGCCGTCAGCTTTGAGAAGGACGGCGTAGCGGCAGGCAACGTTTCTGCCGGCGACTATGTGGCATCGGCGGAAGTATCGGCTGTCAAGGACGTGGATGCAAACATCACTCTGGCCACCGCTGTGTACAACGATGGCAAATTGGTAAACGTCACCGCCAAACCCTATGAGCTGAGCCTGAAGGCTGGAGAGAAACAGATCATCGCAAGCGACGCGGTGACTGTACCGGAGCTTGATGACCTGTCCAAAGTGACGGTCAAGGCCTACCTCCTGGACGGCAATACCGCAGGACCCTTGAAGTCAGTCAAAGAGATAGGCTATGAAGAGATCGAGCCTGCCAAATTACCGGTGCGCAATGTGGCCATCGGCGGCAAGGTGACGGCATCGTCAGGCGACGGCCCAGAACAGGCCTTTGACGGCAGCAACCAGAGCCGTTGGTCCTCCGACTATGCCGACGACCAGTGGCTCCAGGTGGAATTGCCCAAGGAGACCACCGTGTCCTCCATGGAGATGGTATGGGAAGCAGCCTACGGTAAAGAGTATAACGTCCAGATATCCACCGACGGCCAAGAGTGGACCACTATCCATACCGTGACCGACGGCCAAGGCGGAACCGATAAGTTCAGTTTTGAACCCATGAGCGTTAAATTTGTCCGGATCAACCTCATCAAGAGGGGCACCGATTGGGGCTTCTCGCTGTACGAAGTGGCAGTGTATGAGGATCAGGCGTCGGCCAAACCCAACCTGGCTCTGTACAGCAACGTCACAGCCAGCGACTTTGACGAGAATTCCAACACCGGCGACTTCGTCACACCGGACAAGGTAGTAGACGGCGACATGTCCACCCGGTGGGCCACTGTCCAGGATAAGGATGACCAGTGGATGCTCATTGACCTGAAAGAAGTCAAGAGCTTCTCCAGCATCGACATCTCTTGGGAAGCGGCTTACGGATCCCAGTACCGGATTGAAGTATCCAAGGATGGGCAGGCCTATACCCCCTTGGCCAGTATGACCGACGGCAAAGGCGGGCTCAACCGCTTCAATTTCGATACCGTAGACGCTCGTTACGTCAAGATCATCATGGAGAAACGCGGCACCGGATGGGGATACTCCATCTACGAAGTGGCGATGTACGAATAACCCATTCATGTCTATGACATAAGAAAAAAAGGATCCCTCATTCCACACGGAATGAGGGGATCCTTTTTGTATTGGGAAAGAATCAGATGGATTCTTTGTCGTTTTTGCGGGAGGGCAGCAGGTTCCGGACGATCACGAGCAGGCCGGCTGCAATCAAAAGAAGTGGGATAATAAGCGGGAAGGAGAAGGAG
>CALCVR010000369.1 GCA_937905915.1 uncultured Eubacteriaceae bacterium | reverse complement strand
ACCGCCGCCTACAAATACCGCTTTCTGGGTTGGATCTTTCACCTCAAAGCCTCGACCCAAAGGCCCCACCACGCTGAAGCTCTCCCCTTCGGCCGATTGGGACATCCATTTGGTACCTTCTCCCCGCACTTCAAACACAAGGCGCAGGGTACCTGCCTCCTTATCAAACTCACAGATGGAGATAGGGCGGCGCAATGTAAATTTCTCGCACAGGACATTGACAAACTGCCCCGATGATGCAAGCGACGCAATCTGAGGGGCTTGCAGGGTGACGTCGTAAATACCGGGGGCAATTTCTATTTTAGAGAGAATCGGGCATTGTTCCTCTAAGTATTTCATAAAAAACCTCCATGCGCCCAAGAGCAGGCGCTCCAATCAAGATACAGTGCCATCCCTGCCGCTTTACAGCGTACAAAAGAGGAAACGCGGTCCTAAGAATAGCATAACCCTTTACCCGCTTCCCCATACCTGCAGTGCAAACCGGTGGATACACTGGTTTCTATCGTTATTCCAGCGTAATAGCCGGGATGACGGCGGTGATGGCATCCCGCATACGGATAGCCTCACGGCGTGCCGCCTGGGCGTAATCCTCGCCGGCACAGCCCTCCTTCTTCCAGGCACACAGGATGGCCCGGGAGGAATTGACAATGGCACCAAGGCCCCTCTTATCAAAGGCGCCGGCTACGCTCTCGGCCGATCCGCCTTGAGCGCCATAGCCTGGAACCAGGAAAAAGGTGTGGGGTAAATCGCGGCGCAGGTCGGTGAGCTGCTGGGGCCAGGTGGCGCCTACTACGGCGCCGATGCCAGTATAACCGTACTTGCCGGGCAATTGTTCGCCCCATTTCTCGCACTGTTTGCCCATCATCAGGTAAATGGGCTCCTCATTGATGGCTTGATCCTGTAATTCCTCTGAGGAGGGGTTGGAGGTCTTAACTAACACAAACATGCCTTTGTCCCGCTGACGGCACACCTTGATGACCGGATCAATGCCATCCGATCCTAAGTAACCGTTGACAGTTAATGCATCGCCTCCAAAGGCTTCGACGCCGTTTCCAGCCACCTCGGTGACGCCCAAATGAGCAGCGGCATAGGCCTCCATGGTGGAACCGATGTCGTTCCTCTTGCCGTCGGTGATAACAAACATGCCCTTTTCCTTGGCGTAGCGGATGGTACGTTCCAAAGCCCGCATACCCTGCCAGCCGTACATCTCATAATAGGCGCACTGGGGTTTGACCGCCGGCACAATGTCGCACAAAGCGTCTATCAGGCCCTGGTTGTAGGCAAAAATAGCCTCGCTGGCGGCCTCCAGAGTCTGGCCGTATTGGTCGACGCAGGGCTTTACAATGCAGTCGGGAATGTATTCCAGTTTAGGGTCAAGGCCTGCTACAGTTGGATTTTTAGTGCGGGCGATGCCCTCGATCAGACGGTCCAAAGACATGTCGAATTTCTCCTTTCAAAGCTGCCGTATTTTATTTACCGTTCTAATTGATACACAAGTTCCCCCCGGCAGATGGTGGCGTGCACCCGGCCGGTTAAAGTCATGCCGTCAAAGGGGGAATTGCAGGATTTGGATCCCAGTTTTGTAGCGTCCACCGTCCATTGTTCCTCAGGGTCGAAGAGGCACATGTCGGCAGGCCCCCCCACCCGCAGCTCCCCAGCGTCGATGCCCAGGATGCGGGCCGGCGCGGTGCTCATCTTGTGGATAACCTCCTTGAGGGTCATATACCCCGGCGCCACCAATCCCGTGATGGATGCCGCCAACGAAGTGGACAAACCGATGATCCCGTTGGGCGCTTTTTCAAAATCAGCCTTCTCCTCCGGCGCATGAGGGGCATGGTCGGTGGCAATGACGTCGATGGTACCATCCTTGAGAGCCTCAATGATGGCTTTGCGGTCGGTTTCCTCCCGCAAAGGCGGGTTCATGCGGAAATTGGCGTCACGGCCCCGCAGCGCCTCATGGGTGAAGGTGAAATAGTGGGGGCCGGTTTCGCAGGTGACCTCCACCTCCCTGGACTTAAAGTACCGGATGAGAGACACCGATCCTTCGGTGCTGACGTGGGCAATGTGAATGGGAAGGCCGTAGGATTCGGCCAGGATGATCTCCCGGGCGGTGGACAGATCCTCTGACGCCCGGGGCATGCCCTTGACCCCCAGCTCCCTGGAGATATCCCCTTCGTGTATGATGCCTCCCGCCACCAAGGACAAATCCTCGGCATGGCTGATAGCCCGCAGGCCCAGACGTTTGGCCTCTTCCATGGCCGCCATCTGCATCCGAGCATTGGGCACCGGGCGACCGTCGTCGGTGACGGCGATAGCGCCAGCCTTTTTGAGTTCCTCCAAATTGTTGAGGGTCTCCCCCTTCAGGCCCTGGGTGATGGCCGCCGCCACATACACCCGTGCATCGGCCCCTTTGGCCTTCTCCAGGATGGAGTGGATCACCTGGGGCGAATCCACCGTGGGGATGGTATTGGGCATGGCCAGCACCGACGTTACACCGCCCATAGCGGCGGCACGGCATCCAGTGAAGATATCCTCCTTATGGGTCTGGCCCGGATCCCGCAGATGGACGTGCATATCCACAAGCCCTGGAGAAGCCCACAGGCCGGAGGCGTCGATGACCTGGGCCTCCTCACACTGGATAGGATCCCCCATAGCGGTGATACGATCCCCTTCCACCAGGATATCCCCCCGGTCGGGCATGCCGTCGATGAGGCGCAGGCAAGCGTTTTGAATGAGAAGTGGTTTCAAGCCGTATCCCCCTTTCTATATAGGTCAAAAAAGAGCGAAAAAAGTCAGGTTTTACCACATTGATTATACCTTATTTTTCATACCTTGTCCAGTTTTGCCCCAGGACATACACTGGATTGTATCTTATCCTCCGAAACAAATGGTATAGGCCAAGGCCATCCATTCCCGCTCCCAATAGGACAGCCAAAGGAAAGGATTCGGATGGGAACTGTAGGCCGATACCGTCAGCCCTTGTCTTTGGGCGTTTATCTTGGCCCGCAATTGATGGTAATCGTCGGTCACCACAATGAGGTGCTGGGACAGCCCGTTTTGCTCGATGATGCCCTTTGTGAATTTCAAATTTTCCTCGGTGTTGGTGGACCGGTCCTCCACAAAGATACGCTGTTGGTCAATACCCTTTTGCACCAGGTAATCCCGGATGGCCTCGGCTTCCGACTGATGTTCGTTATCCCCCTTGCCGCCGCTGGCCACGCACACGGCGTCGGGATTCTCCAAAAGGACTTGGTAGGCGGCTTCCATGCGCTTTTGAAGGGATAGGCTCCCCACCTTGGCCCCTAGGACCACCACCGTACCGTTTCCCCCCTCCTTTGGACTGTCGTAGGCGGCGGATACCATCTGAACTGACAAAATCCCGATGCTTGCCAGCACTCCCACCAGCACAAGTCCCACTGCGGTCATGACAATTTTGCCGGATACGGTGCGTTTGATCCATCTTCTGATCCTTTTCCAGAAGAAAAGCAGCAGCCAAATCCCGCCGAACAGCACCAATCCGCCCGCCATACCGGTATGGAAGATGCCGGCGAAAAGGGGCAAAAGCGTCCACAAAAACAGGATGCCCACCATTCCCATCAGCACATAGCGGATCACGTCGCCTGCCGTAATTTTATCCGGCCGGAAGCCGTGATGCCTCTCTATTTTCATACGTCTACGTCACCTCGTTTTGTATGTAGCGTTAAAAGCACCATCTCCGGCAAGGACCCGATGCGGAAGGGCCTCGAATCCCCTGCCCCTCGGCTGACCACCATGGTGCAGCCATCCTTTGTAAAGACGCCGGCGTCGTATTGGGGAAAAAAGGTTTTGTCCGGGGAATACACCCCTCCGATCAAAGGCAGACGCAGCATACCGCCATGGATGTGCCCCGCCAGCACCAGGGACGCCCCCCAATGTGCGTACCGTTCCAGCCACCTGGGATCGTGAGCCAGCAGCAGGGCGGGATAAGCGGGGTCCCTCTCCCCCAAATAATCCTCTACCCGCTGGAGCGTCCCATGCTGATAATAGATGGATAGGGGCTGGTTGATGCCATAAAGACGCAGGCATTGCCCTTGCCGTTCCAGGACGACCGATGTGTTGTCCAGCACTGTCACACCTTTTTGTGAGAGGGACTCACGAAAGATCCTATAGTTTTCAGGGGCATTTTGTTCCACCCGCAGCTCGTGGTTGCCGATGGAAACATAAATGGGGAATTCCCCCTTGAGCTGTTCCAAAAGATCCAAAAAGGCGTCCCCCCGTTTGGCAAACCGGTCGCACAGATCCCCGGGAGCCAAAATAAAATCGGGATGCAGCTCCCGGATCCGGGCAGCCAATTTTTCATTGTGTTTGCCGTAACGGGAGGAATGAAGGTCGCTGAGGTGCAGGATCCGGACGTTGTCCCAAGCCGGCGGAAGCCAATCCAAAGAAAGGTCTCGGCGAGATACGCACAACCAGCGATTGCTGATCCACCACAATAAAAGCCCCGCTATGATCACCAATACTACAATCCAAACCCACATAGATCCTCCTGTTGCTTTTATCTTAGATTCATATTGAGTGTACCATACCTTGTCCTTCTTGCCAATGATGTTTTGCCAAAAAGGCTCCAGGCTGTCCCCGTTCTGGATACCCGGTTTTTATCCGTTGCAATGTATCCTATAAAAAACCCCGTCGCTCTCTAGGAGAAAGCGACAGGGAAAAGAAAGAAGGTAAAAAAGAGTAGTACGCTGAACAAATGATTCCTTTGCCTACTAACAGGTAATTAGGATTTTTTATCGAATGGTAGTGGACCCCACCATAGGCGCGCTGGTGGAACCATCCAGCAACATGAGCCTTGCTTCGTATCGGGTCAAATCATCCTCAGGCACCTCAAAGATCACCGATACATCCGTCTTATTGCCGGAAAGGGCGACCTTTTCCACCGAAGTATCCACCATACGGCCGTCCTTGTACAGCGCTGCTGCCAACACGACATCACCTTTCAGTTCAGCGGCACTTTCAATGGTAGCATTTGCAATCATCTCGCCCGAGGATAGGGCAATGGTCCGGTTGATGTCGGACACACTGTTCTTATAGAATCCAGTGGTGACGGTGGGTTTGCGATTGGCCGAGTCGTAGACCTTGATCTCGTGGATGGTATAATGCCCCCAATCGCTGTGAGCTTTGTTGACCTTGATGCGCAATCCCTTGACGTTCTCCACACGGTCAAAGGCGAATTCCTTGCCTTCCCGGGATTCCTGACTGGTCTCCCAGTTGGCGTCCTCCACTGTGCTGATCTTCTGCCAATTGTCCACGCCGTTTTCCGAAACCTCAATGTCCCAATGATAAGGGGCCTGCTGTTTGTTGTAGTTGGCGTACAGCCACATGGAGTCAAAGGACTGGGGTTCCTCCCAGGTCAAGGTGAAGTAGGCGGGAAGCGGCATCCCATCCGACAAAAATCCGGTTTGGATATTGCCGTCGTTAATTTTGTCAGGACTTCCGCCGATATCGGCCGACGCCCACGGGGCATCGCTGGTGCAGGGATTGGCAAGTAACGCCAAGTTGTCGCTTACCTCCGGTTCTTCCGGGTCCTCCTCTGTCCAGCTATCGGGTAGATCGGGGGTCTTGGTGTCTTCATAAGTGGGCAAGGCTTCCTTCTGATAGCCGGAACCCCAATCGGAAGGCTCGGCTCCCATTTCAAACTCGATCTTGCCACCATTGACGATCTGCTCATGAGTCAGAACTGGGATATCCAAAGCTTCGCTGTTGAGAGTGGCGGACTGGATGTACATGTTCTCCTCAGAATTGTTGTGTGCAATGATTTCAAAGTCCTTGTCGCCGCTGTGGATGGTGACCTTGTCAAAGAAGGGGCTTCCAATCATGTATTCCCCCGAAGCCGGATTGAAGGGATAGAAACCCATGGAGGTAAACAGGTACCAAGAGGACATCTGCCCGCAGTCGGAATTGCCGGTCATACCGGCGGCCGGATCGTTTGCATAGTTCTCATCGGCGATCTGGCGCACCAGACGCTGTGCTTCCCAAGGCTTGCCGCTGAAATCGTAGAGATAAGCGTAGTGATGGGAAGGTTCATTGGCGTGGAAGTTTTTGCCAGTGGCAAAGTAATTGTCCAGGATGCTGTTAAAGTTTTCGCCCATCAGGTTCATTAGGCCGGTGGGATCCTGGAGCACGCAGTAAGCGTAGTTCATCTGATGGCCTTCGGTCCAGCCGCCGTCTACAAAATCTCCCCCAAAGTTACGGCCCTGCAAATGATGGGTTTCAGGATTGTACATGTTTTTGTAGTTCTGGCTGCGCTGGATAAAGTACTCGTAATCGTCCTGTTTGCCAAGGGCTTTGGCCACCTGGGCAATACACCAGTCTTCGTAAGCGCCTTCTAAGGTATTGGAACCGGCTTCGGCCGTCTTGTCAACCGGAATGTAACCAAGTTCCATGTAGTAGCTCAGTCCTGCGCGGGCTTCATATGGAACGCCGGTTTGACGGTCTCCCCACCAAGTGTTTTGATCGTTCTCAGGCGGGACCATACCATCCTTTAAGACAGCTTCATAGGCCTGTTCCAGATCCACGCCGTCCACAAGTCCTTTGTTAACCGATTCGGCTACAATGGAATCAGCAGGGGTGCCGATCATAATATTGGTATAGGACGGGTTAGGCCACTTGGGCATGTAGCCGCCCTCATGATAGGCGTTGATGAGGGAATTGACCATGCCGGGAACCCTTTCCGGAGCCACCAGGGTCAGAAAGCTGTTTTGGGCACGGAAGGTATCCCACAGCGAGAAGGAAGTGTAGGAATCCCCCACGTGGATGGAATCGTCATAGGCGCTGTAGTACCGGCCGTACTCGGAGAATTCCACCGGGTACTGGAGGCTGTGGTACATGGCGGTGTAAAAAATGTGCATTTCTTCATCAGAAGCGCCCTCGATATCGATGACGCTGAGCTTATCCTCCCAAATATCCTTAACCGACTGTTTTACCTGGTCAAAGGTCATCTGGGTATCGCCGTCGTACTGTTCCCGCTTGAGATTGTCGCGGGCTTGGTCAAAGCTGATGAAGGAAGAGGCGACGCGCGCCTCCACCGCTTCGCCTTGAGCAGTGTCAAAGGTGACGTAAGCGCCCATGTTATTACCGGTCGCTTCATAGACGCCCTCTTGTAAAGCGCCGTCCTGGGTGACGCCTGAAGTCTTGAAGGGCTTGGAGAACTGGATGACATAATATCCCTTAAAATTAGGCAGGGATGTTCCACCCAGATGGGAATCCATGCGATGGGGATTGTAGCCGTAGATCTCGCCTTTTTCCGGATCGATGACAATACTACCATTTTGTCCGCTGCGGGTCATCTCCAGATAGATGTTGGCCATATCGTTTTCTGGATAGGTAAACCGAATCACGGCCGAACGGGAGGTTGCCGTCATTTCCCCGGTAATGGTGCGGTTGTTTCCTGCGTCCATATTGACCGAGTAGTAATAAGGGCTTACCACCTCATCGTCATGGGTATAGGCCAGACGACGGTCGGTAGCGCTTGTTTTGACCGAATCCACCCCGGGCATCATGGTAAAATAACCCCAATCGCCCATCCAGATGGCAGCCTGATGGGTGGCCTGGAAGCCAGTGATATACTTGTCGTTGTACTCATAAGCGGCGGTACCAATGGCGTTTTGACGGGTCTGGGGTGTCCATTTTGTCATGCCAAAGGGTGGGGCTGACATAATCGATGTGGGAATATGTCTCGTTCGGTGTGGAATTCACAGCCTCCGCAATTGGCAATACGCCTAGAGAGAGCGCCAAGATCATGGCGATTGCCAAAAGCCTTTTGAGCCTTTTCATTTTGTTATTATACATAAATTCTTCTATTTTGTGGATCAATGTTGGGCCATTGATCTGAGTTGGCTCCCTCTTCAAGTCATTATAATCCTTTTTTATTTTTATTTCAATATTTCAGATTGTTTTTGTTTTATAATTAATCAAAATTATCACAAGTCATTCATTTCGTAAATTATTTAAATTAAAATGCCTAAAATTAATTTTTTAGAATACATATTTTGTCTGGATCTACAGATACTGAGAATAATTCTAGGCCAAAGGCGGTGTAGTATGACCAATGTGGTAGTTTATGATCAAGACGGCCATGGCGGATTGTCCGATCTCTGCCCTGGCAAAAAACGGCGGCGTTCAATACCACACCTGGGAACGAGTAGGATGTTGTCCTATGGAAGATTGTCCTCAATTTGTGTTATCCCAAAGCGGACAGCTCATCCGATTGGAATTGATGAAAGGTATTGTAGTGTTCGGCACCAAGTCCCCCGCCTCCACGGGGTTTCGCATTCCCGACGGAGTTCCTTGTTTGGTGGAGTCCACCAACACAGCTGCATTGTGTTCGCTTATGTCCTCTTCCCACACCGCCATCTGTTGTGGGCTTTCTTCCAAAGATACCTTCAGCGTTTCCAGCCTACGTGATCACGAAGCTGTAGTCAGCGTCCAACGTCATTTGACGGCTTTAGATGGACGTCCCATTGAGCCCGGAGATATCCCCATCCGCCTCAGCCGTGCCCAAAGTGCTTATTCCATTATGGCATCCTGCGCCATCCTGCTCTTCTCCGGCCGGGATCCTGAACACGGTTTTGCCTTTTAGATCTCTTGTCAAACACAAAAGAAACGCTTCTGTATTTTACAGAAATTCCGCTTCTTTTTTCTACAATTTTTCCATTTCATTTTTTACTACTGTTAATCATATTTGGAATTGACTTATTCGCATCTGTATTGCAAAATTATTGCATATTTATGTGATATACAAACTATATTTAGGCGTAATTTTATAAAAAGCGCCTCTCCCATGCATAAAGAAAGGAGAGGCGCTTAGCTTGCATTGTTTTTTGTAAACGCTTAGATCTGAATCAATCGGATAACGTAACGCAGTAGGAACAGGACGGAGATAATATACATAACAGGATGGACTTTTTTCGCCTGACCACGCACTACTTTGATGACAGTGTAAGAGATACATCCATAGGCAATACCATCAGCGATACTGTAAGCCATAGGCATCATCAGCAGAGTAAAGAAAGCAGGGATTGCGATTTCGATGTCGCCCCATTCGATATCTTTAATGGAGCTTGCCATCATAACACCCACAATGATGAGGATAGGAGCAGTGGCGCCAGTGGGAACAAAGCCTAAAAGCGGCATTGCAAAAATAGCCAATACAAAGCAGGCAGCGGTGGTGATACCGGTAAGGCCGGTGCGTCCGCCTTCGGAAATGCCGGAGCTGGATTCCACATAGGTGGTGACGGTAGAGGTACCCAGCACGGCGCCGGCCGAAGTGGCGATAGCGTCGGCCAAGAGGGCTTTGTTGGCATTGGGAAGGTTACCGTCTTTGTCCAGGAAATTACCCTTGCTGGCGGCGCCAACCAGGGTTCCAATGGTGTCGAACATATCCACCATGGTCAGCGAAAGCAGAACCGATACAATGGAGAAGATCAAAACACCTATGCCATTGCTGGCGTCAAACAAGGTGGAGAAGCCACCTATAAATTGGCCGAATGTAGGAGCCAAAGAGAGATCCAAATTAAAGCTGATTTCACTCACATTTGGCATACCGACCTGCATACCGAAACCATATTGCATGATGGCACCTACTACGGAGGTGGTCAGGATGCTCAAAAGCAAACCGCCTTTGACCTTCCATACCACAAAGGCAATGGTGATGACCAAGCCGATGATGGCCAGGATGGTAGTAGGACTACCCAGGTTACCCATGGTGACTAAGGTGCTATCGTCATTGCCCACGATTCCGGCATTTTGGAGGCCGATGAAGGCGATAAACAGACCGATACCACCACTGATGGCCTTTTTAAGCGGCAGCGGGATGGCATTGACAATAGCGGTGCGCAGTCCGGTGACGGTGATGATGATAAAAATAATACCCGAGATAAAAACAACGGCTAAGCCTGCTTGCCAAGAATACCCCATCTGACCACAGATTGTATAGGCAAAAAAGGCGTTGAGGCCCATGCCGGAAGCCAATGCAAAAGGATAGTTTGACAGCAAGGCCATCAACAGAGTGCCGATGGCGGCCGATAAACAGGTGGCGATCAAAACGGCGTTTTGATCCATACCGGTGGAGGCCAACATCGGCGGATTGACAAAGATGATGTAGGCCATAGTAAAGAAGGTGGTCAAACCGGCGACAATTTCGGTTTTAGGGTTAGAGCCTGTCCCCTTAAAGTTGAAGAAGTCGCCCTTTGGATGGATGGGTGTACGCGGTGGAGCTTTGGTGCTACTTGCCATAGAGATTCCTCCTTAAACATAAATAGCCCGACAACCATATGCCGGGCATTCCTTGTTTTTTAGTATACCGATTTCACCTAAAAATTGCAATTCGCTAAATAACCAAAATTGTCATGATTTTTACAAAAAATTCACAGTTCTTTTACACTTTTACAAACTCGGTCCCTTTGTCTAGAGAAT
>CALCVR010000368.1 GCA_937905915.1 uncultured Eubacteriaceae bacterium | reverse complement strand
TGATCAAGAACAATAACCGTCCACCGTCCAAACCGGGAATGGGAAGAAGATTAAAGACACCTAAATTGATGCTGATAAACGCCACCAGCATGAGGAAGGACTCCATTCCCTGGTGAGCCGCCTGACTGATGACGTTGGCCGTTCCCACCGGGCCGGACAATTGTTCCATTCCCACGTTTCCGGTTACAATGTCCACCAATGTCAGCCATACCAGCCGGCCTACCGATAAGGTCTGCAAAGCGGAATGTTCCACCACCGTCCACACATTCTTCTCAATGGGCTTTACCTTAAATCCAAAGCCTTGGATGCGGCGGACTCCGTCTTCCCCCACCTCAGTGTCAAAGGTAACGCCGTTTAAGGTCATCTTCTGCCCGTCACGCTCCACACCGATGTCCACCACACCGTCGTTATCCCGCAAAAGGTTAAACTGGATATCGTAATCCACAAACACAGCCGTGCCATTGATCGAGGTAATCTTGTCGCCTACCTGAAGTCCGGTTTGCCCCGGCATAGCGCCTTCCTCTATGACCGACACAGTAGTGGATGCCAGCGCATTGCCGGAAAAGCATACATTGATAATGGACAGCAGCACAAGGCCTAAAAACAGGTTCATCACTACGCCGGCTACCGTCACTAAAATCCGTCTCCACACCGGCTTATGATTAAACGCCCTCTCGTCCTGGCTTTCGTTGTCCTCACCTTCCATGCTGACAAAACCGCCGATGGGGAACGCCCGGATGGCATACACCGTTTCTTTTCCCTGCTTTTTGAGCAGGGTAGGCCCCATTCCCAATGCAAATTCATTGACCTTAATGCCGTTTGCTTTGGCTACCAGGAAATGGCCCAATTCGTGGATAAAAATAAGCACTCCAAAAACAAGAACCGTAATAACGATGGTAAAAACAATGTTGATAACAATCACCTCACCTGAGAATCAATAAACCGGCGCGCCGCTTGATCAGCATCTAGAATGGCTTTTAACGTAATTTTTTCTGCCGGTTGCTGATGGAGCATTGCGGCACGAACCAGTTCCCCAATGCGTAAAAACGGGATTTTCCCCTCCAAAAATAAAGCTACCGCACGTTCATTGGCACCGTTTGCCGCCGCAGGCGCCAATCCTCCTTTGACAATGGCCTCCCGGCAAGTGGGCAAACAGACAAACGTCTTCTCATCCGGACGATAGAAGGTCAGCTTCTCACAAGCAATCAGATCAAGCGGTTCCACCGGACAGGCCTTGCGCTCCGGCCACGTCAAGGCGTACTGGATGGGAAGACGCATATCGGGCACTCCCATCTGGGCGATGATCGAATGATCGTCGTATTCCACCATAGAATGGACAATACTTTCCCGATGGACCACAATATCCACTTGGGATGGCTCTAAATCAAAAAGCCACACCGCCTCAATAAGCTCCAACCCCTTATTCATCAGGGAGGCTGAGTCAATGGTCACCTTATTTCCCATAGACCAATTGGGATGCTTTAACGCCTGGGCTGGAGTGATCTGCTCCAGTTCTTCCCTTGTCTTTCCAAAAAAGGGGCCTCCGGATGCGGTCAGGATAACTTTATGAAGAGCTTTATTGGACGGCGCCCCTTGGAGGCACTGGAAAATAGCTGAGTGCTCGCTGTCCACCGGCGCAATAGAGACGCCTTTCTGTTTTGCCTTTTCCATCACCAGAGCCCCTCCGGCCACCAATGTCTCCTTGTTGGCCAGGGCTAGGCGCTGTATGCCCGCCTCCAAAGCTTGCAAAGTGGGTTTCAGCCCGGCGATACCCACCACGGCGTTGAGCACTGTGTGGACATGGGAAAGGTCTGCCGCTTCACAAAGGCCTTCTTCCCCAGGGGCAATACGGCACCCCGTGTCGGCTACCCGGACCGCCAAATCAGACGCAGCTTTTTTATCCACCACCGCAACCAGCTCAGGACGGTATTTGCGGATTTGCTCTTCCAACATCCCCACGTTATGATGGGCCGCCAGCGCCGCCACTTGGACATCCAATCCATCTATCACATCTAAGGCCTGGGTTCCGATGGAACCGGTTGACCCTAAAATCGAAATACGTCTCATACCTTTCACCGCCGCTACTACAGTTATATTCCCCCGATTCCTAGGTTATAATCGGGACAACCTGAATTGCCAGATATAAAAATGGAGCAACAAAAATTGTGCTGTCAAACCGGTCCAGCATACCGCCATGGCCCGGCAATAGTTTGCTGAAATCCTTGATGCCGCAGGCACGTTTGATGAGGGAGAATGTCAGATCCCCCACCACGCCTACCAGCGACGCCGGCACCGATAAAATCATCAGCGGCAAGAATTGTATTGTGCCTTCGCCCTGCAAAAAGAGCGCCTGATAAAGCAGCCCCCATATGGCAAAGCACGCGATGCACAATACTAGCCCTCCAAGCAGCCCCTCCACTGTTTTTTTCGGGCTGATTTTGGGAGCCATTTTGTGTTTTCCAAAAAAAGTACCGGTGAAATAAGCGCCGATGTCGGTTACCCAAGATCCGATAATGACCAGCATAATATAAAACGGAACATTTTGTCCTGTAATATTCCGCATAAATACCATACTCGAAAGCCCTAGCGGTACAATAAGCGCAATCATAAAGGCAAGACCGATGCGTTCCAACGGCTGCTCATCGTGGCGATACATGGCCGCTAGGAAAAACAGCACGATAAATACAAACACCACGCTGTTGACGCCTTTGAACTGGGCCAGATCGGATAAAAAGGCCGTCACCACGCAAAAGACGACGCACAACGCCATCAACGGTTTATTTTTTTCAAAACCTGTGGCGCGGATTCCTTCATATACCGCCACCAAAGACACCGCCGCCACTACGATATTTAATACAACGGTCTGATGGGCAAACATCACTGCCACCAGCAACACCGCAAAAAGCACCCCGGTCATAATTCGATTCTTCATTATGGCCCCTCCTATTCAAACAAAACGGCGCGCCGGCCGGATCGGTTCCCTTCCCTATGGAAAAATTATACTTTTGCTGTATCTCACAGACAACAAACCATCAAAATCCAATACCCTAAAAACAGCGAAAATCTCTCGCCACTTTTTTCTCCCGCCAGCTTCTTGATCATACGCCGCCAAAGCGACGATTACGGCGGCAATACTCTTCAATGGCTTGATCAATATGGGATGTCTTAAAGTCCGGCCACAAAATGTGATCAAATAGATACTCCGAATAGGCCGACTGCCACAGCAAGAAATTGGATGTGCGCATCTCTCCGCTTGGCCGAATGATAAGATCTGGATCGGGTTGACCTGCGGTATCCATTTGCTGACCCATAGCCTGTTCGGTAATATCATCCGGGCAGCATTTTCCCTCCAGGCACTGCCGGGCAAGTCTTCTGGCGGCATAGACAATTTCTTGCCGTCCGCCGTAATTGATGGCGATGTTTAAAACCATACCGGTCTTATCGGCCGACGCCTTCTCCGCCTCGTCCATCAGCTGGATCAAATCAGGCGCCAACACCGACCGATCTCCAATAAATCGAGTGACAATGTTTTCATCCTTAAAATCCTCCAAAGCCTCCCGCAAATACTGACGGAAAAGCTCCATGATAGAGTCCACTTCTTCCTTGGGGCGCTTCCAATTTTCTGTAGAAAAAGCGTAGACCGTCAAGCATTGGATGCCGATTTGATTGCAATACCGGGCAATTTTACGAAATACCTGCGCACCGGCGCGATGTCCTGCCATACGGGGGAGGCCCCGCTTTTTGGCCCATCGTCCATTTCCATCCATGATGATGCCAATATGGCGTGGCAGTTCCGCCTTCTCCCCCTGACGCGCTTTACGTCTTTGAAATAACATAAACTTTCCACCATCCCCACCGATGCATCTTACTAAAAAAGGGGACTGGGCGGTGTGCCAACCGGCCTCACCACCGTCCCCTTCTACCGTCTGCTATGGGATGTTAGATTTCCATAATCTCTTTGTTCTTTTTCTCAGCCAATTCCGAAATCTCTTTGCAGAAACTATCGGTCAATTCCTGGATCTTCTTTTCACCGTGCTTTAAATCGTCCTCGGTGATTTCGGCATTCTTTTGCAGGGCTTTAAGCTTCTCAATAGCATCGCGGCGGATGGAACGAATCGCCACTTTGGACTCTTCCGCCAACTTAGATACTTCCTTTACTACTTCACGACGGCGTTCCTCTGTCATGGGAGGGAAAGTCAAACGAATGACCTTGCCATCGTTCTGGGGATTAATACCAAGGTCGGAGGTCTGAATAGCCTTCTCAATAGCGCGAAGACTTGAAATATCCCACGGCTGAATCATCAAAATACGTGCTTCTACCACCGACACTGCCGCCATCTGATTGATGGGTGTAGGGGCTCCGTAATAGTCCACCGAGATTTTGTCAAGTACCGCAGGGTTAGCGCGGCCAACCCGCTGAGCAGACAATTCACCCATAAAGTTGTTGACGGTTTTGTCCATCTTATGTTTTACTTTGTCAAAGACTTCCTTCATGACTTCTTGCATGGTTTAGTCCTCCTTCACAATTGTTCCCAGATTTTGCCCTGTTACTACAGAGACGATATTTTCAGGATTATCCAAATTAAACACCAAAATAGGAATGCTGTTGTCTTTGCACAAAGAGGCTGCTGTACTATCCATCACTTGAAGCTCTTTGTTCAAAACGTCCAGATAGGTCAGTGTATCAAATTTCTGTGCATCAGGATTGTCTCTCGGATCGCTGTCGTACACGCCGTCCACATTGGTGGCCTTGAGAATGACGTCGGCGTCGATTTCAGCCGCCCGCAAAGCTGCTGCTGTGTCGGTGGAGAAAAACGGATTGCCAGTTCCGCATCCAAAGATAACGACCCGGCCTTTTTCCAGGTGCCGCACGGCACGGTTACGGATGTAGGGTTCGGCCACCTGCTGC
>CALCVR010000367.1 GCA_937905915.1 uncultured Eubacteriaceae bacterium | reverse complement strand
GTAGCCGATTGGGTTGTTCGAAACAACAAGCGGGCCGGTGCTACAACCGGTACCCTCTCCCACGCGCATAATCTTTATTTGGCTGTACGCGGCGTTCAAGGAGTAGTGGGGATTGTGGGAATTCCTTCTCAATATTATCCTGAACTGGAAGTGTTTGAAAAGAACCTGATGATTTCCATCTTAAACGAATGCGGCCTAATTTTGGAGCGGAGACGGTTCCGGGAAGAAAAGCAGGCCATCGAAATGGAAACCCAGCAAGAACGTCTCCGGTCCAATCTTCTCCGGGCCATCTCCCACGATCTGCGCACACCTTTGACCAGCATCAGCGGCAACGCGGGCGTGCTGATGGAGGAAAGCATTGTATTAAGCGAGGAGAAAAAACAAGAGCTTTATCGGTCCATTTACGACGATTCCATGTGGTTGATTAATCTCACAGAAAATCTTCTTTCCATCACCCGTATCGAAAACGGAACCATGCGGCTTCAGACCAATGCGGAACTGATCGACGACGTCTTCCGGGAGGCTCTCTCCCATTTGGATCGCCAGGCAAAAGAACATTCCATTTCGGTTGAATTGCCCGATGACCTTCTGATGGCAAAAATGGACGTTTGTTTGATTATCCAAGTGATTATCAATATCGTCAACAACGCCATCAAATATACCCCTGCCGGTTCTCATATTGTATTGCGGGCCGAAAAAAAGGATGCTATGGCAGCCATCAGCATTTCCGACGATGGTCCCGGCATCCCCGATGACGCAAAAGTTCATCTATTTGATATGTTCTACACTGCCAGCCAGGGAAAATCCGACAACCGGCGCGGTCTGGGGTTGGGACTCAATTTATGCCGCTCCATTGTGACAGCCCATGGAGGTACCATCGCCATAACCGACAACGTCCCTCACGGCTCGGTCTTTACCTTTACTTTACCATTGGAAGAGGTGGATATCCAACATGTATAAATCAAAAATTCTCGTGGTGGAAGATGATCCCGCCATTAGTAACCTGATCCGCACCACTTTAGAAATACAAGAGTACCAATATCACACTGCCCAAAACGGGGCCGGCGCTTTGATGGAGGTCATCTCCTACAAGCCTGATGTGATGATTTTGGATTTAGGACTTCCGGATATGGACGGTGTAGACATTATTAAAAGGGTGCGCGGCTTCAGTTCCATTCCGATTATTGTGGTAAGCGCCCGTGCTGAGGATCAAGATAAGGTGGATGCACTGGATGCCGGCGCCGACGATTATTTGACAAAGCCCTTTAGTATTGACGAATTCCTTGCTCGGATCCGTGCAGCTCTCCGCAGAAGCCAAGCTGAAAGAGGTTCGGCAGGAGAAGAGAGCAGCGTCTACGTCAACGGCGACTTAAAAATCGATTATGCCGCCAGATGTGTTTACGTCAACGATGTAGAAATTCATCTGACCCCTATTGAATATAAATTGTTATGCCTCTTGGCCCACAATACAGGCAAAGTTCTTACCCATAATCTTATTTTAAAAGAGGTCTGGGGGGATACGCTAGCTTCTGATGTTCCCTCTCTTCGGGTCTTCATGGCAACTCTCCGCAAAAAGATCGAAAAGAATCCTTCCTCCCCTCAGTATATCCAGACCCATATCGGCGTCGGCTACCGCATGATCCGCCAATAAAAGTTGCTGATAAATGGAGTTGTCCTCAAGGACGCCAATTTCGTTATTTTCATCTTTTGGGTGAGATAAAAGTCCATCTTTTCAAGCTGTTATAAAAATATTTCTTGGTTTTGAAATCCCCTTGTTTAATTTAAACAAGGGGATTTTTATGTCTTAAAATCTTAATACGAATTTTATATCAGAGAAAAAACGCTAAGGCCATATTCATAAGAAGGTTGCTATAATAGACGGGAAATCGATGTGAAAAGGAGGAAGTTCGCAATGCTTGATTTACTTATGTTGGCCATTTTGGCCGCCAGCATTGGTTTAGTCGGGCTTTTAATCCACTGGTGCCATAAGCAGGTAGATACCCACGAATGAAGGAGGAAGTCATATGATTATACTTGGGGGTATTGTTTTGCTAATTGGTGTCTATCTCGTTTACGCGTTGGTACACCCGGAAAAATTCTAAGTCTTACAGGAGGATTTCATTATGGTACAGCTCATATTGACCATTCTCATCTATTTGATAATGGTCATTCCGGTGGGCATCTATGTTTACCATATTGCGGCCGGAAAACATACTTTTGCCGATCCTGTATTTGACCGCTTCGACGGCGTCATTTACAAGGTGAGCGGAATCGACCCGCAAAAGGGCATGAACTGGAAAAGATATGCAGTATCTCTTCTGGTGACCAACGCGGTGATGGTTCTGCTGGGATATATTGTTCTCAGAATCCAGAGCATTGGCTTATTTAACCCCAACGGGATCGGGAATATGGAGGAATCCCTTTCCTTTAATACCATCATCAGTTTTATGACC
>CALCVR010000366.1 GCA_937905915.1 uncultured Eubacteriaceae bacterium | reverse complement strand
CGAGGGCACTGAGATGTGTATGCCTGGCGATAACGTCGTCATGGACGTTGAGCTGATCACCCCCATCGCCATCGAGGAAGGCCTCCGTTTCGCTATTCGTGAAGGCGGCCGTACCGTTGGTTCGGGCGTTGTTACTGCCATCAACGAATAATTGTTGATTCAGTAAAATATTGCGGTCCTGTTGGCTTTGCCGGCAGGACCGTTTTTTGTTGGGTTGGAAGATTATTTTAGATGTCCCACTTGTAATTAGAGTGAGGGTCTGGTATAATAAAAAACGAAATATTGAAGCTGTCTTCGGGGCGGGGTGAAAGTCCCCACCGGCGGTAATGCGGTCCTGTAAGGCCGACGAGCCCGCGACCAAACGCCATTATTTTGGCGGGAGCTGATTCCGGTTGGATTCCGGAGCCGACGGTTAAAGTCCGGATGAAAGAAGCGGCGCTTTTTCAGCGTCTGTGCGCCCTATGGTATTTTAGTACCATAGGGCGTTTTTTTCCAAAGGCAGCTCCTGAAAAGGAGAATGTTGTATGAAACTAGGTACAAGCAAGACATCTTTTCGCCTGACCACCATGGGAATGTTAGCTGCCCTCTCGGTCGTATTGGTCATGCTGATCCGATTCCCGCTGTTTCCTGCGGCTCCCTTTTTGATGTACGATATGGCTGATATTCCGGTTCTCATCGGAGGTGTGATGTTAGGCCCTGTGGAGGGACTGGGAATTCTCTTGATGGTTTCGGTCATCCAGGCATTTTTACTTAGCCCTGATGGATGGGTGGGACTGGTAATGCACTTTTGTGCGTCAGGAGCATTGGTACTGCTTTCCAGCCTGATCTATCGGGCAAAACCAAGAGCACTCAATATGATTCTCGGGCTTTTAGCAGGATCTCTAGCCATGACGGCATTGATGGTTCCCCTTAACCTTGTTTTGACGGTGCATGTTTATGGACAGCCTATGGAGGTGGTATCGGCTATGATTTGGCCGGTTATTATTCCGTTTAACCTACTGAAATCTTTGATCAATTCAGCCGCGACCTTTGTGATCTCCATGCCGGTTGGATATTATTTCCGAAGAACGGCTCATACGGTGTGAATGCCGTCAAAATATACAAAATCCATATGGCTTTTGGAGGGAATCTTTCTGGCGGAGACAGAGAAGAAGCGAGGAAGAATCTTTTCAAAAATGTCGAATTGTGTTATACTAAAACAAAATAAAATCATCCTTATCAAGAGTGGCTGAGGGATCAGGCCCTGTGAAGCCCGGCAACCTGCCTGTAGGCAAGGTGCTAAGTCCTGCGGTGTGATAGCCGGAAGATGAGGCTTTTTGAGCGCCCGCTGCCGGATATGCGGGCGCCATTTTTTTGATAAGGTACTTAAGGAGTGCAAGCAATGAACCGCAAGTTGTTTTCGTCGGAATCGGTAACAGAGGGACATCCCGATAAAATGTGCGACCAGGTTGCCGACGCCATTTTAGATAGCATCCTGGCACAGGATCCTGGTGCCCGCGTGGCCTGCGAGGTTTCAGCCGCTACAGGGCTCATGCTGGTGTATGGGGAAATTACCACCTCCTGTTATGTGGACATCCCCAAGGTAGTGCGCCAGGTGGTCAACGACATCGGCTATACCGGCAATGAGATGGGGTTTGACGGCAATACCTGCGCCGTCCTCACCGCCATTGACGAGCAGTCCCCCGACATTGCCCAGGGCGTGGACGAGGGGATTGAGGTCCGGGAAGAGGGATTACAGGACGACGGCGATTCAACCGGCGCCGGCGACCAGGGTATGATGTTTGGATACGCCTGCGATGAAACTCCGGAAAAAATGCCGCTGGCAATCTCCCTTTCCCATCGCATGGCAAAACGCCTTGCCTGGGTGCGCAAGGAGGGGATTCTTCCTTATCTTTGGCCGGACGGAAAGACCCAAGTTACATTGGAGTACGAAGGGGATCGCCCTGTCCGTGTGCACACGGTGGTAGTTTCCACCCAGCATCGCCCCGACGTCTCTCTGGAACAGATCCGCAAAGATGTGGAGAGGGAGGTCATCCGTCCGGTAGTACCCGCTGAGCTTATGGATGACGATACCTTGATTTACATCAATCCCACCGGCCGATTTGTCACAGGAGGCCCCCAGGGAGATGCCGGTCTCACCGGCCGCAAGATCATTGTGGATACCTACGGCGGATATGCCCGTCACGGCGGCGGCGCCTTCTCCGGCAAGGATCCCACCAAAGTAGACCGTTCGGCCGCTTATGCGGCCCGTTATGTGGCAAAGAATATTGTGGCCGCAGGGCTTGCTAAAAAATGCGAGATCCAGTTGGCTTATGCCATTGGCGTAGCCCGTCCCGTATCGGTGATGGTGGATACCTTCGGCACCGGGACGGTGGAGGACGAGAAACTGGCGGATGCAGTACAAGAGGTATTCGACCTGCGTCCCGGCGCTATTATCCGCAAATTGGACCTGCGCCGTCCGATTTACCGCCAGGTGGCTGCCTATGGCCATATGGGCCGAGAGGATCTGGATGTGCCGTGGGAAAAGGTCGACCGGGTGGATCAGTTGAAAGCAGCTTTGAAAGATTAAACAATGTGGCAGAGGAGACGCATCCGGCAGAACAATCAATCCGGATGCGTCTTTTTTATTCCATACGGCAGAGGAGGGAAGAACATGCCCACACAGCAAAGCATCCCGGTTGTGGCGGTGGTAGGGCCGACGGCATCGGGAAAAACAGGGTTGGGCGTATATCTGGCCAAAAGATTCTCAGGGGAAGTGATATCGGCCGATTCCATGCAGGTGTACAAAGGTATGCCAATCGGCACGGCACAGCCTACAAAAGAGGAGATGGAGAATGTCCCGCATCATCTGATGGGATTCCTCGATCCGAGGGAACAGTTTAGTGTGGCGCGATGGTGCCAATTGGCGGAGCAGTGTATAAAGGATATCCGATATAGAGGCAGCCTTCCGATCCTGGTAGGAGGGACCGGGCTTTACATCTCCGCCCTTTTGGACAACATTCAGTTTATAGATTCCCCGTCCGATCCAGAGCTGCGGCAGCGCCTTAACCGACGCGCGAAGGAAGAGGGCGGACAAGCCCTTTTGAATGAACTGACCCAGTACGATCCGGAAACCGCCGCCGCTCTTCATCCCAACAACGTAGGGCGAATCGTGCGGGCCATAGAGATGTATACGCTCACCGGCATCACCATGGCCGAACAGCGCCGCCGTTCCCGGGAGAGTCCGTCGCCCTATCATCCTATTATGATCGGCATCTGTTATCAGGACCGTCAAAAGCTCTACGACCGCATCAACAAAAGGGTAGATCAAATGATGGAACAAGGCCTTCTGGAGGAGGCCAAAGCCGCGATAGAGGTAGAAGAAGGATGCGGGCTGCAAGCCATCGGCCATAAGGAGCTTTTCCCTTATTTAAAAGGAGAGGTTTCGTTGGAAGAAGCGCTGGAACGACTCAAGCAGAGTACCCGCCGCTATGCAAAGCGCCAGTTGACATGGTTTCGGCGGGATGAACGAATTCATTGGCTGGAAGCCGATGCCTTGGGCAGCTTTGACATCCTTTGTAAAAAGGCCTGTGAGCTGGTAGAAAAAGAGCTGGGCTTGTGCTATAATAAAACCTGTTAAACAAGGAGGATTGTCCAACATCTTTCTCTTCTTTTTATGAGGGATGATACAAATAGCGGTCTAAAGATATTCCAAAAAAGGAGGTGGACCGGTTGAGCAAAGTAGCTGTACGCGTGGGAGTCGGCCTTATAGCGGTGTTGCTAATCGCTTATGTAGTTGTGCAGGCGATCATGTCCGGCAACAACCAGGTTACCACAGAAATTGCCTATGTGACCGAGGCTTATGATGAACTCACAGTAGAGGGTATGATGGTGCGCCGGGAACAGATTTTAACCTCCGATGCAGAAGGGGTAAAGTCCTATGCCTTGGCCGACGGGGAAAAGGTAGGCTATGAGGGAACGGTGGCATACATCTGTCAAGACGAGGAAACTGCCAAAGCCCATCAAACCATACGGAACCTTGACGAACAGATTAAAATGCTAAAAGAGGTGGAATCGGCAAACCTAGGTGGAGCAGTATCGGTAGATTCGCTGGACAAGCAGTTGAGCGATAAATTGTTTCAGCTGTTGGATGTAACAGCAAGCCGTCAGTTTTCCAAATTAGAGCAGTCGAAAAACGATCTTTTAGACCTTTATAACCGCCGTCAATTGGTAACGGGAAAGGTGGAGAATTTTGACGCCCGTGTCCAGCAGCTGACACAGGAGCGGGACGCGTTGTTGCAAAAGCATTCCGAACCGGTTTCCACCATTACCGCCCCGGCCTCAGGCTATTTTTATTCCAACATCGACGGTTATGAATATGCGGCCGACTGCGACGAGCTGGCAAAGATGACCAAATCCCAGGTGGAAGAGCTTCTTCAAAAACCGGCTTCCACAGAGGGAGCTAACGCCGTAGGAAAACTAGCGTCGGAACATGAGTGGTACTATGTGTTCAATTTACCAGCTGATTCAGGTGTTGGGATAAAAGCAGGCAGCCAGGTTCAGTTGCAGGTTCCGGAACTTTCCCCAGAGGAAATCGCCATGACGGTATTGGCTGTCAATGCTGAAAAGGACGGTTCCTGCGCGGTGGTGCTCCAAAGCGATATCTTATCGGATGTGCTCAGTTCTCTGCGAAAACAGCCGGTAACAATCCGGTTTAAGAGCTATTCGGGCATCCGCGTGAGCAATCAGGCCATCCACTTTAAAGACAACCAAATGGGGGTTTATATTGTGGAGGGAGCCGTAGCCCAATTTGCCCCTATTGAAAAGGTATACAGCAACGGCGATTACATGCTCTGTAAAACCGACACCGATCTGCAAGATGCATTGCAGCCTTACGATCAGGTCATTGTGGAAGGAAAGGATCTTTATGATGGAAAAGTGGTTACCCGGCAGTGACACAGATCCCCGTCTTAAAATGGTGGAGGAGAATCTCAAGGAAATCCGGTTTCATATGGGAGAAGCGGCCATCCGTTCAGGCCGGCGTCCGGAGGACATCACCCTGTTGGCTGTGACCAAAACGGTATCTCCTGCTCTTATCAACCATGCCATTGCCTGTGGCGTGGATAAAATCGGGGAGAACCGTGTACAAGAGTTTCTTTCAAAAAAAACGGATCTGCATTTGAATGGCATAGGCGTCCACTTGATCGGAGCCTTGCAGACCAATAAGGTGCGCAAGATTGTGGGCGAAGTGGAGATGATCCAATCGGTGGATCGGATGCATTTGGCCCAGGAAATCAGCCGGATATCGGTGGAAAAAGGGCTTACTACCAATTGCCTGATAGAGGTTAACATCGGCGAAGAACAAAGCAAATCCGGTGTATCCCGGCAGGAGGCCATGGAACTGGTAGAAAAAATGGCTGAGCTCCCAGGAATTAGGGTTCAGGGATTGATGAGCATTCCGCCTATTTGTGAAACAAACGCACAAGTTCGGCAATATTTTTCAAATATGAACCAACTCTTCCTTGACATAAAGGCCAAAAAAATAGATAATGTTTGTATGAAGTACCTGTCCATGGGCATGTCAGCCGATTATCAGGAGGCCATCTTGGAGGGTTCCAATCTGATTCGGCCAGGGACTGCACTGTTTGGATTGAGAAAAAAATAGGAGGTTTCACCCATGAGCTTACTCGATAAAATGAAGAATATTATGAGCGGCCCCGATGAGGAGTACGATTACGACTACGAAGAGGAGACCGATGAGATGGACGATATTATTTCCAGGCAGCCGGAGGAAGAACCGGAAGAACAACCCGTCCGGGAGACAAAACGCGCCAATAAAGTGGTGAACATTCATGCAACAGCGCAGTTGCAGGTGGTTCTGGTTAAACCGGAGCGGTTTGAGGATGCTTCTTCTATCGCCGATCATCTCAATGCGAAACGCACCATTGTACTCAATCTGGAGCAGACCAATAAGGATGTATCCCGTCGATTGGTGGACTTCTTAAGCGGCGTAGCCTATGCAAACAACGGCCAAATTAAGCGTGCATCCACCAACACCTACATCATTACCCCCTATAACGTGGGGATTATGGGTGATTTATTGGACGAACTTGAAAACAGCGGCGTTTATTTCTAAAAACAAGAGCAAAGGGTTGAGCCGGGGCGGTGAGCAAACCATCGCTGCCGGCTGAACCTATTCTAGCAGGAGGTTTCCGTGGGCGCATCGAAGCATTCTTTGGAGGATCAGCAGTTGGAAGCCCGGGTGCTGGACGCTATCCGCTTATCCGAGCGGCGCAAAAGCCCTTGTTTTGTTGGATTTCTGGATGAGCGCCAAGCTGTGCTGGCGCGGGCAACGGCGCGGCAATTTGGCTGCGCTTTCTTTTTATGCTGGGGCGGATACCAAGAGGCCGAGCGGACGGTGTTTGGGGTATTTCCAAATCAACCGGATGTAGGCGATTTCCCTATCGAACCGGTTACGCTGCGTTTTCGCAAACAGGATTCTCTGAGCCATCGGGATTTTTTAGGATCGTTGATGGCCTTGGGCATTAAGCGGGAAGTAATAGGGGATATTTTGGTAGAAGAAGGCCGATGTGTCCTATTTGTGCTGAGAGAGATGGCAGAGTATATTACCTCCCAAGTGGAAAAGGTAGGGCGTGTAGGCGTCAAATGCTTTTTGGGCTTGGAGGGGGAATTGCCTGCCGGTCATCGGGTAGAACCGAAAGAAGGCGTTGTGGCCTCCAGCAGGCTAGACTGTGTGGTGGCATTTGCTGCCAATGGATCTCGTTCCACAGCGGTCAAAATGATCCAGGGGGGACTTGTCTCGGTCAACCATGAAGTATGCACCAATGTCTCTTACACCGTCAAAGAGGAGGATAAATTGTCCATACGGGGATGGGGCCGTGGGATCATCGCGCAATTTGGTCCACCCACTCGCAAGGGCAGACTGCATATTTTATTAAACAAATACTGTTAAGGAGGACAAGCGCTATGATGACTCCCGTGCAAATCAAGAATCGCACGTTTGAAAAGAGCTCTTTCGGAGGCTATCGTCCGGAAGATGTGGATGCATTTTTAGATGAGCTTTACGAAGATTACGACAAATTGTATCGTGAAAATAGCCAGTTGGTAAAGAAGATGCAGGTACTGGTGGAAAAAATTGAAGAGTATCGCAGCGAAGAGTCCAGCATTCAGAGCGCCTTTTTGAGCGCCCAAAAGGCCGGCGATGCCATTATACGAGAAGCCCAGCATAAGGCCGACCTCATTATGCAGGATGCCTCCATCAAAGCTGAAAAAATGGTAGAAAGCACCCAGCGTGAATTGGTTCGTCAAAGCGAAGCTTTGGACAAGATTCAACAGGAAGTTGGCCACTTTAAGCAGCGTTTGCTTTCTATCTATAAAGAACATATTTCATTGATTAGCGCTTTGCCTGAGCCGGAAAAGGCGCCGGAAGAAGAGCGGAAAGAGACGCAGGCAGAGGAGGAACCAGCCGCTGAGCGGGTGGTTCCTCCTATGGAAGAATCAGGTTCGGCGGAAGAATCTACAGAGGAAGAACAGTTGCAGCAGCAAACGTCTGCCGCCCCTGTTCCAGAGAAGAGAAGCACCCCTGCCCAGCGGACTGAGGAGGAAATTCGTCGTCCTTTAAGCAGCTTTGGAATGAGGTTTGGCGAGCATTATGATATGTCGGCTGACGACGATTATCCTACTTTGGAAAATCGATAACAAACCATCGTTTGTTTTATGACTGTTATGACTGTAAAATAGAGGAGGGTCGGATATGACATCCTGTATCCGCCCCAAACTGAACATAAGGGAGAGAACACCTACTATGCCTCAGGATTACAACAAGACACTTAATTTACCTAAGACTGACTTTGCCATGCGTGCCGGCCTGCCCAAACGGGAACCGGAAATGCTCAAAAAATGGGAGCAAGAAAATCGGTATCAGGCTCTCATGCAGCACAATGAAGGAAAACCTCTTTTTGTACTGCACGACGGCCCTCCTTACGCCAATGGTGACGTGCATCTGGGCACCGCCCTCAATAAAACACTGAAGGATATTATTATCCGCTACAAAAATATGTCTGGGTTCCAGGCGCCTTATGTCCCTGGATGGGATACGCACGGCCTGCCTACCGAACTCAAAGCCCGCGCCCGTGCGGGTGTGGACAATTCCACGACCATTTCCCCGGTGGAGCTGCGCAACATCTGCCGCGATTTTGCCCTGGGATATTTGGATGACCAGCGCAATCAGTTTAAACGTCTGGGCGCTATGGGTGAGTGGGACAACCCCTACATCACCTTGAAACCGGAATACGAGGCAAAGCAGATTGAAATTTTTGGAGAAATGGCCTTAAAGGGATATATCTACAAAGGTCTCAAACCGGTGTATTGGTGCACCGACTGCGAAACTGCTTTGGCCGAAGCCGAAGTGGAGTACGCTAAGGACCCCTGTTTCTCCATCTACGTTAAATTTAAGGTGACCGACGATCAGGGAAAATTGACCGCCATGGGCGCAAACTTAGAGGAAACCTACTTTGTCATTTGGACTACTACCACATGGACATTGCCGGGCAATGTGGCCATCTGTGTTGGCCCCCGGTTCGACTATTGCCTCATCGAAGCAAACGGCCAATATTTGGTCGTGGCGGAGGCGCTGTATCAGTCGGTGATGGCTGAAGCAGGCGTGGAAGATTATAAAGTGCTGGGTACCATCCAAGGTTCTGAATTGGAACGCATGGTGACCCGTCACCCCTTCTTGGACCGGGATTCCCTGGTCATCGTAGGCGACCATGTCACGCTGGAAAGCGGTACAGGCTGCGTTCATACGGCACCTGGCCACGGTGTAGAAGACTATGTGGTTTGCCGCAATTATCCGGAACTTCCCATTGTGGTGCCGGTGGATGATAAAGGCTATCTCACCGAGGAAGCCGGTCAATTTGCCGGACTCAGCACCGACGAGGCCAACAAAGCCATCGGAAAGCATCTAGAGGAGACCGGCGCGCTGTTCGCTTCCAAACGCATTGTGCATGATTACCCCCATTGCTGGCGCTGCAAAAAGCCCATCCTGTTCCGCGCCACTGAGCAGTGGTTCTGCTCCATCGACAGCTTTAAAAACGAGGCCATCGAGGCCATCAAGGGCGTGGAATGGATTCCCTCCTGGGGTGAGGATCGCATCACCTCTATGGTGCGTGACCGGGCCGACTGGTGCATTTCCCGCCAGCGCAAATGGGGTGTGCCCATCCCGATTTTGTACTGCAAACACTGTGGCAAACCCATTATCACCAAGGAAACCGTCGATACCATCGCCGGCATCTTCCGGGAAGAGGGGTCGGACAGCTGGTTTATCCGCCCTGCCGCCGACTTTGCGCCTCAGGGCTTTACCTGTCCGGAATGCGGCCACAACGAGTTTGAGAAGGAAAAGGACATCATGGACGTCTGGTTTGACTCCGGATCGTCCCATGCCGCCGTATGCGCCCAGCGTCCTTATCTGAAATGGCCGGCCGATTTGTATTTGGAAGGCGCCGATCAGTACCGCGGCTGGTTCCAGTCGTCATTGCTGACCTCCATCGCCACCACCGGCAAGGCCCCCTATAAAGCGGTGGTAACCCACGGCTGGGTCGTGGATGGCAACGGTGAAAAAATGAGCAAATCCCTGGGCAACGGCATTCTGCCCCAGGAGATTATCGATAAGTACGGCGCCGATATCCTGCGCCTGTGGGTGGCGTCCTCCGACTACCATGCCGACATCCGTATTTCACCCAATATCCTGAGCCAGCTGTCCGAAGTGTACCGCAAGATCCGCAACACCGCCCGCTTTATCCTGGGCAACCTGAGCGATTTTGATCCCGATCAGCATCAGGTGGCTTACGACCAGTTGGAACCCATCGACAAATGGGCTCTCATGCGGCTGGACAGCCTGGTGGAGTTGGTGCGGGACGCTTATGATCATTATGAATTCCATCGCGTCACCCATCCCATCCAGAACTTCTGCGTGGTGGATATGAGCAACTTTTACCTGGATGTGCTCAAAGATCGCCTGTATGTGGAGAAGTCTGACAGTCCGTCCCGCCGTGCCGCCCAGACCACCATCTACCGTGTGCTGGACGCCATGACCCGTATGCTGGCGCCCATTCTGGCCTTTACTTCAGAGGAGATTTGGGAGCATATGCCCCACTCTAAGGAAGATAACGCCCAGTCGGTGCTGCTCAACGACATGCCTTCTCCGTTCCAGGTGGCCCATGACGAGGATTTCCTGGCCCGTTGGGAGCGCATCCACGCCATCCGCGAAGATGTGAAAAAGGCACTGGAGCTGGCCCGAAACCAAAAGGTGGTGGGCTCTTCCTTGGACGCCCACGTCACTCTGTACTGCGAAGGCGAGCTTTACGACTTTGCCAAATCGGTGGAGCAGGAACTGCCGGATATCTTCATAGTGTCCCAGCTTACCATTGAAAAGGGCGGCAAGGGAGAGTTTGACGCCGAGATGGAGGGCTTATCGGTGACGGTTGCCAAGGCTACCGGCGAAAAGTGCGACCGCTGCTGGGCCTACAGCGATACGGTGGGCCAAGATGAGAAACATCCCACCCTGTGCGTCCGCTGTGCTTCCATTGTGGAGTAACGTTCAACCGGTCGAAAAAAGTTGATAGGATAAAAGAGAAAGGGGGCGTCTGCCGATTTTGTCCCGCTGAGGGCGGGGGAACGGCAGCGCCGCCTTTGTGTAGACGACATGCGTCAGAAAGGGAGGGGGCTCTTGCTGCTTGCATTGTTGGCCATTGTAGTGCTGGTAGGCGCCGACCAATTGATCAAATTATGGGCCGCCACTTCTTTGATCCAGCAGCCCGTCAGCGTGGTGGACGGCGTATTTGAATTGCAGTACTTGGAAAACCGCGGCGCCGCCTTTGGCATCCTCCAGGACCATCGCTGGGTGTTTATGGTGCTGACGGGGATTTTTGTGCTGGTGGCGCTGTATGCCCTGATCTTCAAGAAATTTGCCCATCCGGTGACAAAGTGGGCGGTAGTCCTGCTGTGCGCCGGCGGCATGGGAAATATGATCGACCGCATCTTCCGCGGCTATGTGGTGGATATGTTTTACTTTAAGCTCATCGATTTCCCCATCTTTAATTTTGCCGACTGCTGTGTGGTGATCGGGGCCATCCTGTTTGTCCTAGGGGTGATCCTGTCGCCGGGCGGGGCGATTCTGGCCCCTAAAGGGCGACGTTATCGTCGGGGAAGGTGAGGCTGTGGAAACCTTCCGTTTGGCGGCAGGCCAAGAGGATCAGGGAAAACGGCTGGGTGTTTTTGTATCCTCTCGATTACAGGACCTGAGCCGCAGCGCCGTCCAGCGCCTCATCGAAGAGGGAAGCATCACCATGAACGGCGGGAAGCCCAACAAAAAGTCCAAGGTGAAGCGGGAAGACGTGGTGTGTGTCACGGTGCCGGATCCCGTCCCAATGGAGGCTCATCCGGAGGACATTCCGCTGGATGTTGTGTACGAGGACGAAGACCTGCTGGTGGTCAATAAGCCAAAGGGGATGGTGGTGCATCCTGCTCCCGGCAATCCCGACGGCACCTTGGTCAACGCCTTGCTCTATCACTGTAGAGGAAATTTGTCCGGCATCGGCGGAGTGCTCCGTCCGGGCATCGTTCACCGCATCGACAAGGACACCAGCGGCCTTCTCATGGTGGCCAAAAACGATTTTGCTCACCAGAATCTGGCGGCTCAGATCCAAGCCCATTCCTTTTTACGGCTGTATGAAGCGGTGGTATACGGCGGCTTTCAGCAGGACAGCGGGGTGGTCGACGCCCCCATCGGCCGTCACCCCTCCGACCGCAAGAAGATGGCGGTGGTACCGGAAGGGCGGGAAGCCGTTACCCATTATGAGGTGGTGGAACGTTATCCAGGGTTTACTCATCTGCGGCTTCGGCTGGAGACTGGGAGGACCCATCAAATCCGGGTCCATATGGCGTCTTTGGGCCATCCTGTGGCGGGGGGCGCTGTGTACGGCCCCCAAAAGGTACTGTCAAGCCTAAGAGGCCAGTGCCTGCACGCAAGGACTTTGGGGTTTGAGCATCCCAGGGACGGGAGGTATCTGGAGTTTTCCAGTCCTTTGCCCGACTATTTTATGAAGTTTTTATCTGAGTTGCAAAAGAAATGCTAGTTTACACTGTTCGTCCTTTGTGTTTGGGAGGTGTCAATGTGTCAAAACCCTTAAAAGGATGCCTTCTGATCTCCGATCTGGATGGAACCATGCTGGATGAAAACAGTGAGATTCCAGCCGCTAATTTGGAGGCGGTCAAACGTTTTGTGGATCAGGGAGGTGTTTTTACCATCGCCACCGGCCGCACGGTGGAATCGGCCAGGCGTTATGTGGAACAGTTGTCGGTCAATGCGCCGGTGTGCGTGATGAACGGTAGCCTGCTTTACGATTACCGGCAGGAACGCATTGTATGGGAGCATCCCTTGCCCTTGGAGGCAAAACAGTACGCAAGCCAGGTTTTGGAGGGCATGCCGGATGTTGGGGTTGAATTTTCGGCCGGGAGGCAGCTTTATGTGCTGCGGGGCAATGACATCACATGGGAACATGTAAAGTTTGAAAGTCTCCCTTATGTGAAAACAACGCTGGATCAAGCTCCTACCGTCTGGCATAAAGTGCTGTACGGTGCTTCCGCCGACCGCATGGGCCGAGTCATGGATTTTTGCAGTAGGCATCCCCATCCCGGCGTGACCTATGTGGCAACCAGCCCTCAGTATTATGAGATGCTGCCGGAGGGATCCAACAAAGGGGAGACATTGGGAGTTCTGGCCCGAATGCTAAAGATTACGCTTGACAAAACCTTTGCAATCGGCGATTATTATAACGATCGTGAATTAGTCCGCAAGGCCGGCTGCGGCGCTCTGGCGGCCAACGCGCCAAAAGATCTTTACCCCGAGGCCGATCTGGTTGTGCAGCATCATAGTAAGGGTGCTGTGGCGGACTTTATTGAAAAGATAGAATGTGGGACGATTTTTGCACAGGAGGTTTAAGATTCTATGGATGAAGCCAAGAAAAAATCATTGACCAAAATGGCCCTACAAGTTCGACTGGGCGCGATTGAGGGCGTATTTAACGCCAAATCCGGGCATCCGGGCGGATCCCTTTCGGCCGCAGATTTACTTACTTATCTCTATTTTGAGGAAATGAAAGTGGATCCTAAGAACCCGGATTGGAAAGACAGAGATCGTTTTGTATTGTCCAAAGGTCATGTGGCGCCGGCGCTGTATGCTACATTGGCAAACCGCGGATTTTTCCCTGTGGACTTGTTGAAAACCTTGCGCAAAATTGATTCCATCCTTCAAGGCCATCCGGATATGAAACGGGTACCGGGTGTGGATATGTCCACCGGTTCCTTGGGCCAAGGAATTTCTACTGCTGTGGGGATGGCTTTGTCAGCCAAAGTCAGCGGGGATTCCTACCGTGTATACACCATGTTGGGAGACGGCGAACTGGGTGAAGGCCAGGTGTGGGAGGCATCTATGTTTGCTTCAGCCAAGAAGTTGGATAATTTGGTAGCCATTGTGGACAACAATGACCTTCAGATCGATGGCTCCCTGAAAGAGGTCAACTCCCCCTATCCGATCCCGGAGAAATTCCAAGCCTTTGGCTGGCACACCATTGAGATCTTTGGCCATGACTTTGATCAAATAGAGGCCGCTTTTGCAGAGGCGCGTACAATAAAGGAAAAGCCTACCGTTATCATTGCGCGTACCGTTAAGGGCAAGGGCGTTTCCTATATGGAGAATAATTTCATTTGGCATGGGCAGGCCCCGGGCCAGGATCTTTACGAGCAGGCAATGCAAGAACTTCGTGAACAGCTTGCCGGATTGGAGGACTGAACAAATGGCTGATGTGAAAAAGATTGCAACCCGCGACAGCTATGGCGAGGCTTTGGTTGAGCTGGGTGCTCAGAATCCGGATATGATCGTGTTGGACGCTGATTTAGCTCACGCCACTAAGACTTTGGCTTTTCAGAAGGCCTATCCCGATCGTTTCTTTAACTGCGGAATTGCAGAACAAAATATGATGTCCATTGCCGCTGGCATTGCCGCCACCGGCAAATTAGTCTTCGCCAGTACATTCGCTATGTTTGCCGCCGGACGCGCCTATGAGCAGGTGCGCAATTCCATCGGATACCCTCATCTTCCAGTCAAGATCGGCGCCTCTCATGGCGGCCTGTCGGTTGGCGAAGACGGCGCATCCCACCAGTGCTGTGAGGATTTTGCTTTGATGCGGGCCATCCCCGGCATGACGGTCATTTGTCCGGCCGACCATGTGGAAGCAAAAAAGGCTGTTTTAGCAGCTGCCAAGCATAACGGACCGGTGTATTTGGCCGTCTGGCGGTGCCAGTTCTGTTTGATGAAAATGATTATTCCTTTGAGTTGGGCAAGGGTGTTTTGTTGGGTGAAGGTAAAGATGTTACCATCGTGGCCACCGGTTTAATGGTAGGTGAGGCCATTGCCGCAAGAGAACAGCTGAAAAATGAAGGCATCTCGGCTCGTCTTATCAACATGCCCACCATCAAACCTATCGATCGTGAGATTTTGGTGACAGCTGCAAGAGAAACCGGCGCTATTGTCACCACCGAAGAACATTCCATCATCGGCGGATTGGGCAGCGCAGTGGCTGAGACTTTGTCAGGCATTTGTCCGGTGCCGATCATCCGCAACGGTGTGGAAGATGAATTTGGCCGTTCGGCGCCTGCGCTGGAAGTGCTCAAGTTCTACGGCTTGACGGCTGAAAAGATTGTGGCGCAGGCCAAACAGGCTATTGCATTGAAAAACTCTTAAGTGTGCAAAAAAGAACCGGTTCCAACTGGAATCGGTTCTTTTTTATGCTATAGCGATAGATTTTTAAAATACAAAATGTATAATAAAATATAAAAATTACTTATCGTGTCATATGAAAAGGATTTTAGACTAAAAATAGACGATGAAAAAAGAATGACAAAGAAAACAAAGAAGAAGGGGAAAAAGGATTTTTGACCTTTTAATCTTGCAAAAACTAGCATGTTTTAATACTAATTGTATAAATATAGGTGAGAAATACAAAAATTATCGAGTTTTCATGCGATCTTTCCATAAAAGATCAGGGGAAATCACATATTGTGATTTCCCCTGAAATGCTATTGGAAGCGTTATTCCTCTGCGCGTATGGAATCCACAATGGGAGTTTTCATAATGCGGAACATGGGTTCCGCACCGGCAAGAATGGCGATGAGGATCGAAAGTAAGAAGGAGAGCAGGATACTGCTGGTGGGGAAAAGATGATTGACGCTGATAAGCCCTTGGCCAGTGTAAAGCAAGGCAAGATACAGAAGCTCTCCAGCAATAGACCCCCACAAGGCGCCTGAGAAACCGTACAGGACGCACTCCAAAAGAAGCATGCGCAGGAGCTGTCCCTTAGACATTCCAACCGCCCGCATCATACCAATTTCGCGGCGCCGCAAAAGCAAATTGGTGCTGACGGTATTGATGATGTTGAGGATGGAGATCAGGACGATGACCGTTAAAAATCCATAGAGGAAAAGATTGATGGTAGCTACATAATTGCGGCTTTCCAACAAATCTGAGATAATATCATTCACATAAAGGTAACGGCCGGTTTCCATTGAATCCAAAACAGCACGGGCATCTTCAACCTGATTATCCTGGCATTTGATAGAGAGCTGGTAACTATCAGGAGACAGCTTTTTGGCAATATTGCTATCCTTAGACAGGACAAGATGAAGGCCCCTATTGTTTTTGCCGGTGAACCAAGGCGCATCCTGACAAATAGCCGATACCGCCACTGATCCTCGATCGATTAAGGATGATTCTCCTTTGTCGCCATAAAACGGTTGCAATAGGCCGATGGAATCGCCCGCTTGGAGGTCGGAGATGCGAATGCTGGTAAAACTGGTGCCATCGTTATTAACGGAATAGGTGTCAAAGAGAATGGAACCGCCTTCTGCCAATTGCTGATAGCTGGGTGCGCTGTTTCCCAATTGAAGGGAATTGTATCCCGACTCATCTACAAAGATCAATGTGACATATTCTACATCACTGTCCCATCCGCTTGACGAATAAACAACATCGCCGTCATCCATTAATTTCTGAAATTCCTTGGAGTAACGGCCTTGGAAAGAGCGGGTAGCCACTTGGGAGTAGGAGACGATGTTGGCTTTTGTTACGCCGTTTGTCTGACGCAAAGTGGTTTGAAGATCATCCAAAAGGGCTAGATTTTTTTTCAGTTCCGCCTCGACTAGAGGATCAGATTCCGCTTCCTGCTGGGAGGAAGAAGATGGGTAGTAGTCCACGGTAAAGTCGGCGCCATTGGGCACTACAGCGGAAAGGCCGGCGCTGGCGGACTGTGCAAAACTGCCAATGGAGATGAAGAGAGTAACGCTGAGCCCAATGGAAAACACCGTAGTCCGGAATCTTCTGGGATTGCGCCGGATGTTGCGGGCAGCCATAACGCCGGGAGTACCAAAAATTTTTCCCAACAGTTTGCCTCGACGGGAACGCTTGATGCGTTCGCCATGGAGGGTGGCGTGGCCCCGGACAGCTTCGATAGGGGACACCATGCCGGCTTTGACGGCGGGAGCCCAAGCGGAGATCAGCACAGCCAGAAGGCCTAAAA
>CALCVR010000365.1 GCA_937905915.1 uncultured Eubacteriaceae bacterium | reverse complement strand
TGGCAGATCACTACGCGGGAAAGATAAAGATTGCTAAGGTGGATGTGGACGAAAGCTTCACCATCACCGCTATTACCTCCACCGCTATCGATCGCATGCAGATCGTCAACGAAAAGGGCAATGTAATCGGCATTAACAGCAAGGATTATTACGATGATGGTTACGTTCGCGTTTGGAAACTTCGCACTTCTTTGGGCAGCTCCGGCAATCGTACCTTGACTGTCAAAGCTGCTTCCGGCTCTGAATGGGTGGAGAAGACTGTGGATATCAAACTTACAGTGGGAACTCCTGCTCCTGAACGTCCTCCCGTGATCGGCGACGCTCATGTTATGAATCTCGACTTCTCCAGCGATTCGATTGCTGCAAACGAAGTCTTCCACGGTACTGCTGTCACCACCACCGGTGTCAACAATATCTCTATCCGCAACGAATACGACAAAGAAATCACCATTTCCAATCTGACCTATACCGACAACGGCAATGTCCGCACCTGGAACTTTGATCTGTCAGTTGGTACAGCTGGTTTCCGTATGTTTGATTTGGTTGGATATTCCGATGGACAACAGCTTGATACAAGAGTCAGCTGCTCTATGAACATCAAATAATCCACGTTAAATCCATCTGCCGGGTCGGTTTCCGGCCCGGCAGTCATCTTAATGTTCTGTATTTCTTTGCCGCATAAACGCGGCGCCCCTATAGTAAGAAACAAAAGGAGGTTGTATCATGAAGAAGTCACGCAAAATTCTTGCCTTTGCGTTATCGCTGTCCATGCTGACCACGACCGCTTTGCCGACCTTAATGGCAGGCGCTGAACAATCCATTTCGGCCAGCGATACGCTCAACCATGGCGTTTATGTCGAGTATTACGAAGTAGAACCCAACGCTCCCTATGATCTGATTACCTCAGATGTAAAAAACACCGGTTTCGCTCAAACCATCGACTTTAGCGATATGAATTCGCTGGGTCTTGAAATGGTGGGACGTAACATCTATTACGGCGCCCGTCTCCATTTCTACATCATCCCCACCGAAAGCGGACAATATGTCTTTAACCCCGATGCTGACGACTATGTCCGGATGTGGATCAACGGCAACCAGATCATTCAAAACGGCTGGGGCGGCAACTATCTTCCCAACCGTCCGTCTAAGCCCATCTACCTGGAAGCCGGCGAAAAATATGAAATCCAGCTGGATTACGCCCAGGCCACAGGCGGCGCTGGTCTGACCCTCTATTGGTCCAAGGACGGCGCTAAAAAGACGGTTGTCCCTGCCGACGTTTTGTATCTGCCGGAAGGCATGGGTCCCGTTGAATTCCCGGAAATCCCTGAAGTAGGCACCGGCAAAATTTACACCATCGCTACCGCTCACTTGGATACTATTTGGAACTGGTCTTATGAGACCACCATCGGTGATTACATTCCCAAGACCATGCGGGAAAACTTCCAGCTGTTTGAAGACAATCCCAATTATGTTTTCAGCTTTGAAGGCGCCCGCCGCTACGCTTTGATGGAAGAGTATTATCCGGAAGAGTTTGAGCAGCTTGAGGAATATGTAGCAGAAGGCCGTTGGAACACAGCCGGCAGTTCTTGGGAAAACGGCGACCAGAATGGCCCCTCCCCGGAATCCCTTATCCGTAACGCCCTCTTGGGCAACCAGTACTTTGCCGATAAGTTCGGAAATGACAAGCGCAGCAAGGACATTTATCTGCCCGACTGCTTTGGTTTTGGTTATGCCATGCCTTCCTGGATGTCCCATATGAACCTGCTTTCCTTCTCTACCCAGAAGCTGACATGGGGCAACGCTTTCCCCAACGAGCAGCTGCCCTTTGACATCGGCAAATGGGTCGGCCCGGATGGCAACTACGTCATGGCCTCCATTGACAACGGCAGCTATACCAATAAGCTGAACGATTTGGCTCCCAACGGCCTGCGTGAAAACAGCTGGGTAAGCGGTAAATTAAAGAAAAACAAAGCCTGGGGCTTCTACGCCACCACCTTGTATCACGGCACCGGCGACACCGGCGGATCTCCTGGACAAAACTCTGTCACCGCTTTGAATAAGGATATGGCCCTCAACGGCACCGATGCTGGCGGCGATGTGGAAGTTATCTCGGCTACCACCGATCAATGGGTACGCGAGATGACCCAAGCCCAAAAAGATGCCGCTCCCGTTTACGATGGAGAGATGCTCTTGAGAG
>CALCVR010000364.1 GCA_937905915.1 uncultured Eubacteriaceae bacterium | reverse complement strand
CTAGCCGCAACAGTGGAAATGATCCGTCAAGCGGCACTGCACAAACAGGACAAGCCCCTGCAGAACAGCGTAGATGAATTGGTGCAAAAAAGGAGGAGCAAAAATGACACAACAAGAGTTGAATAATCTATCGTGGCTTCCCACTATCACCTATGAGCAGTTTTTAGGGTTTGAGCCCTGTTGGCTTGATGATAAGGAAAAAGCCGCTCACGATGCTGGCACATCGACGAGCGGCAAACAAAAAATATCCACTGCTATTGTAACAGGAAAGGAGCAGAAAATCAATGGGTAAGATCACCCGTATCTCAACGAATAACATGTCCCATCAAGATTGGTTGTCGGAACGAAGGAAGGCTATCGGTGGTAGCGACGCATCCACCATCCTGGGACTCAACCCATATACATCCCCTTACACCTTGTGGGCAGACAAGACCCATCGTCTCCCAGACCAGCCAGATAATGAGGCTATGCGCCAAGGCAGAGATCTGGAACCCTATGTGGTGCGGCGATTTGAAGAGGCATCTGCCAAGAGATGTAGGCGGGTGAGCGCTATCCTACGTAACTCCGACTACCCTTGGGCATCAGCCAATATTGACCGCGCCGTGATCGGAGAATCTGCCGGCCTGGAATGTAAGACCACTAGCGTTCTTAATCTTAAAAAATTTCGAGATGGAGAATTCCCAGATACTTACTATTGTCAATGTGTTCACTACCTTGCTGTCACTCGGTGGCATCGGTGGTATTTGGCAGTATTGGTGCTCAACAAGGCTCTGATGATCTATCAGCTCACCCGCGTCCCCGATGACATTAAGCCGCCTTGGTGCGAATCGTCAGTCTATGTATCTGACGATGAGGTTCAAGCCTTAATGCAGGCCGAGAGTGACTTTTGGGGACTGTATGTCCGCACAGATGTGCCGCCTCCAATGGATGGATTAGAGCCAACCTCCCGTGCTCTGTCCAGCATCTACCCCGCCGCCCAGGACGACGATGTCTTGACGCTGGACTGTGAGGACACTCTCCGTGAGTATTTAGCCCTTAAACGTCAGATCAACGACCTCAAGACACAGCAAGAACGATGTGAGCAGACGATCAAGGAAATGCTTGGGCAACATCGTACCGGTCAATGCGGTAATACAACAATCAAGTGGGATAACGCCGCCCGCCGTACCTTTGACCACTTCCGCTTTGGGCGTGAAAATCCTGATATTGACCTTAGCCCCTACTACAACATTACACAATCCAGACGATTTACAGTTAAGGAGGCCAAATAACATGGGTAAGATTCAGACAGCATTACAGACCCGGGAGGCCGTGGACATACAATCCGCCAACCCTGCTTCTAAGAGCGTGACCGCTATGCTTAACGCCATGCTGGACAGCGACGGTTACCGCAGGCGGTTCGATGAGCTTTTGGGCCGCCGGTCACCTCAGTTCATTTCGTCAATCATATCCCTAGTCAACGCCGATGCCAATCTACAGCGGGCGTTTTATGAGGCTCCGGTAACCATTATTCAAGCGGCACTCAAGGCGGCTACCTATGATCTTCCCATTGACCCTAGCTTGGGATTTGCTTATATCGTTCCCTTCAATAATAACTCAAAACAACCTGACGGCAGCTGGAAAAGTAGGATGGAGGCTTCCTTTATCCTTGGCTACAAGGGCATGAATCAACTAGCCCTTCGTACAGGCGCGTACAAAACAATTAATGTCCTTGACATCCGGGAAGGCGAACTAAAATCGTACAACCGTCTCACGGAAGAGATCCAATTTGAGTTCATTGAGGATGAGGAAGAGCGGGAAAAGTTACCAATCATTGGATGGGCCGGATATTTTAAATTGATCAATGGGACGGAGAAAACCATCTACATGACCCGTAAGCAGATTGAAGCCCATGAACAGAAACACCGAAAAGGCAGAAATATGAGTAAGGGATGGCGCGACAATTTTGACGAAATGGCCGCCAAAACAGTTTTTCGGCGCCTGATCGGGAAATGGGGCTTGATGTCCATTGACTACCAGCACGCCGATACTTCTACCCTTGCAGCGGCAGATGCTATTGCCACTGGCCAATTTGACGATGAAGACCAGATCCCGTCCAGCACGATTGAAATCGACCAAGAAACCGGCGAAGTGATTGAAATGTCCAAGGAAGGAGAAGCTCAAGATGAACAACTATCTCTGTGAACAATGTGGGGCCGCCGTAGAGGGCGAGCCCCCCGCATGCGGTGCGGAAGTGTGCCACGATTGCTGTGAGTATTGCCATTCGGAGGGCATGTTCTATGATTGTCCCTACTACCAGGCCGACGATGAATAGGCGGTGGTGGCATGAAAATCCCAGAGCATTTTATGCCTTATATCATAGAGCGATACACCGCAAAACTGCGCAAATATCCACCGGATCAGTTGGATGAGGAACTACGCGACACGCTGTGGAATGAATCGGTTTACGAAGTATTAGCGGCAGAAGAAATCAACCGGAAATACAAGGAGAGAAGGATTATCAATGGCCTGGATCGAATTACACCAGTCGATATGGACACATCCAAAGACTTACCGCCTTGCCAAAGAGCTTAAGATTGAACCCATGTATGCCGCATCTCATTTGATTCGGCTTTGGTGTTGGGCGTTAGATGTCGTTGATGAATCCGGGGACATCTCCTACCTGCCAGATGAAGAGATTGCCGCGGGGGCGGGATGGCGTAAACAAGCTCACGTATTTGTTTCCGCCTTAATTTCCGCAGGATGGATTGATACAGGTGACAACGGAAAGTACATCCATGATTGGGAGGATTACGCCGGGAAGCTCCTGTCTAAAAGAAGGGCAGACAGGGAACGGAAAAGGACGAGAAATAACCATAGAGATTCCAATGGAATTCCAACGGAAAGTCCACAGGAATACCAAGAGAATTCCGATCGTAACCGTACCCTAACCGTACCGTACCATATTGAGAAAGAGAAAGACGCGCGCGCGTGCGTGGAACTTTGGGAGAAGATTACAGGGGGCACTATCCCCAGGGATATGGCTCAGGAGATCATAGCACGCCTAAACATGGATACGGATGTTGAGCTGGTCAAGGAAGGAATCCGGTTGTCGGCCGGCAAAGCTAACCCCGCCGCCTATATGCGGAAATGCCTGCAAAACTGGACGGCGGAGGGGATCAAGACATACCAGGACTACTGCAAACGAAATAAGACCAGCAATGCCCCTAAGCCAACGGCGGATCTATCCAGTCCGGAAACCTATGCCGATAAGGAATGGCCTAACCGCTTAGACATTCGCACAGTTGACCGGCTGATGGACAAGAGCCTGTTCCGCATTATCTCTATCACTGCCCCATCTATGCGCCAGGAAAGGAAGCGGCCAGAATGACCGAAAGCCAAGAGCAGCAAGCCATTATGCAATGGGCGGGTCTAGCTCAAGGCAAATACCCGGAACTTGCCCTTTTGCATCACATCCCCAACGGAGGGAAACGGGACAAGGTAACCGCCGCTATCCTCAGGCGGGAAGGGGTTAAGCCTGGTGTACCTGACCTGTGTTTACCTGTTCCCCGTGGCGGATACCATGGATTGTACCTGGAACTCAAAGCCGGGAAAAACACTCCAACAGGAAACCAATTGTGGTGGATTGAAAAGCTGTCTGAGCAAGGGTATTGGGCAGGCTGGTGCGTAGGGGCTGATGAAGCAATTCACAAGATCAAAAAGTA
>CALCVR010000363.1 GCA_937905915.1 uncultured Eubacteriaceae bacterium | reverse complement strand
GGGAAGTGGTAGTAGGGGATCTTGTGCTGCTTAGCGCCGGCGAACGGGTACCGGCCGATGGCATTTTGCTGTCTGGTGAACTCAGTGTAGATCAGTCCTCCCTTAACGGGGAATCCAAAGAGGCACACAAATCCCCTTCTGATCGTCAGTCCACCTCCAAAGGCCGCGATTTCATGCAGCAAAACCGTTTGTTCCGGGGCAGTGTAGTGTGCTCCGGTGAAGGCGTGCTTTTGGTGCAGCAGGTGGGAGTCAAGACTTTTTACGGCAGTATGGCCATGGAAGTTCAGGAGGATACCCGTGAAAGTCCTTTGAAATTCAAATTGCGTTCTCTGGCTAAAACCATCAGCAGGTTTGGCTATGTTGCGGCCGCTATTGTGGCCCTTGCCTTCCTTTTCAACTGCATTGTACTGGACAATGGATTTGACCCTGTCCGCATCTCGTCTCACTGTCACAACTTCCCGGTCTTAATTTCGCAAATGATCCAGGCCGTCACCTTAGCCATTACGGTTGTGGTGGTGGCGGTGCCGGAAGGACTGCCCATGATGATTACAGTGGTGTTGTCCTCTAACATGAAGCGCATGCTGAAGGATCACGTCTTAGTGCGGAAACTGGTGGGCATCGAGACCTCTGGCAGTCTCAACATCCTTTTCACCGACAAAACCGGAACCTTGACCCAGGGAAAACTACAGGTAAAAACCTTCATCACCGGTCAAAACGAAGAATTCTCCAGTGCCCGGCAGCTTCGCAAACAGAAGGCTCTTTGGGAGCTGGTGGAAATGAGCTGCCTTTTCAATACCAGCTCAGCTGTGGGGCAAGAAGGACGAAGACGTGCAGCCATCGGTGGAAACGCCACCGACCGTGCACTTTTGGAATACGTTCTTCCCCATCTGGGGTCCACCCGCACGGTCACCAGAGAAGAATTCATCCCCTTCAACAGCAAAGATAAATTCTCAGCCTGCCGGGTATCGGGCAAACAAAACCTTTGGCTGATCAAAGGCGCCTTTGAAAAAATTCTTCCTGCGTGTACCTCCTGTTACGATTCTAATGGATGCCGTCAGCCCTTCCGGATGTCCTCCGATTTGCAGCGCACCATCCGGGAGATGAGCGGCAGCGCCATCCGTATTTTGGCATTGGCCGTCAGCGATACCCCGATCCGTCCCGGTCAATCTTTCTCCGATCTGACCCTCCTTGGCCTGGTCGGCATCCGGGATGAGCTCAAAAGCGAAGCCCGTTCCTCTATCCAGCAGGTTACCGGCGCCGGCATCCAGGTGGTCATGATGACCGCCACCGCCATCGCCTTGGAAGCCGGTTTGCTCCGTCCAGGACAGACCGACGCCGTTCTCGACAGCCACGAGCTAAGCAAGATGTCTGATGAACAGATCCGTCACTGCCTCCCACGGCTGCGGGTAGTGGCACGGGCCGTCCCGGCTGATAAAAGCCGTCTCGTGCGCGCCGCCCAGGAATTAGGACTGGTAGCCGGCATGACTGGCGATGGCGTCAACGACGCTCCCGCCCTTAAGAAGGCCGACGTAGGCTTCGCCATGGGCAGCGGCACCGAGGTGGCCAAAGAAGCGAGCGATATTGTCATCCTAGACGACAACCTCTCCTCTATCGCCAAGGCTATCCTCTATGGGCGGACCATCTTTAAGAGCATCCGCAAGTTTATCATCTTCCAACTGACGGTTAATTTGTGTGCCGTGTGCGTATCGGTCATCGGGCCCTTTATCGGCATCGATACCCCGGTGACCGTCATCCAGATGCTGTGGATCAACATCATCATGGATACTCTTGCCGGTCTGGCCTTCGCCGGAGAAGCCCCTTTGAAGGAATATCTGCACGAACCTCCCAAACGAAGGGATGAACCTATCATCAACCGATATATGTACAGTCAGATTCTCTTTACAGGGCTATACACCGTGCTTTTGTGTTTGACCTTCTTAAAGGCGCCTTTCTTCCGGGAAACCTTCCATTACGAATCCCAGCCTATCTTTTTCCTCACGGCCTTCTTCGGCCTCTTTATCTTCGCCGGCATCTTCAATAGCTTTAACGCCCGCACCCCTCGTCTTCATTTGTTGTCCCATATCACACAAAACAAGGCCTTCCTATTGATTATGGCCATGGCAGCCGGCGTCCAGCTGCTTATGATTTACTATGGCGGAGCTTTGTTCCGCACCGTCCCTCTTACTCTACAGGGGCTAAAATGGGTCATTCTTCTGGCTGCCACTGTTATCCCGATTGACTTGATCCGAAAACTGATTTTACGTTTCAATCACCGCAAGGGAAATATTTAGCCAATTTTAGGAAAATCGAATATTTGTTTAAAAATATGTTCCATTTTCCGTTTCACTGTGTTATACTTTAACTGTGAGGTGGAAAACATGGAACTATCCGATAAACTTACCATTTTAGGGGATTCCGCCAAATACGATGTGGCATGTACGTCCAGTGGATCAAGCCGCCGGGACACTCCCGGCGGCTTGGGCAATACCGTTAACGCTGGATTATGCCACAGCTTTGGCGCTGATGGACGTTGCATTTCCCTGCTGAAAGTGCTTATGACCAATGTGTGCGTCAATGACTGCGCTTATTGCGTCAATCGCCGATCCAACGACATCCCTCGCGCCACCTTCTCCCCAGAAGAGCTGGCAAAGCTCACCATAGAGTTTTACAAACGCAATTATATTGAAGGCTTGTTTTTAAGCTCTGGTATCCTTATCTCCCCCGACTATACCATGGAACGCATGTGCCGTTGCGTGGAACTCTTGCGGGAAAAGTATCATTTTAACGGATACA
>CALCVR010000362.1 GCA_937905915.1 uncultured Eubacteriaceae bacterium | reverse complement strand
CATTACGATGGGCAAGAAATGCTAAAATACTTAAAGGATCATGTGAAACGCCTTATTGTGGTAGACGGTGAGGAGATCTGCAGACAATGCGGCTCGGCCAAGGTGCTCAACGTAGCTCTCTTGGGTGCGGCATGCGGCTCCGGACTGCTGGGGATCTCGGCCCAGCAATTGGAAACGGCCATTCAGCAGCGCGTGCCGGAGCGGTTTATCCATCTCAATCGGAAGGCGTTGCATGCCGGCATCCTAGCAGCACAAGGGGGAACCGACCTATGAAAATGAAACAATCCCAGTTTGACTTAATCAAAAAACAGCTTAAAAAATTGACGGCCATTCCCGGCGGCTTTTACCAAAAGAAATTTGAAGGCATCGATATCGATATGATTCAAACCCAGTCGGACTTTGAAAAACTCCCCTTCTCCTGGAAAGGGGATCTGCGGGAAGCCTATCCGCTGGGGCTTCAGGCCGTGCCGGACAGTGAGATCGTCCGCATCCACTCCTCGTCGGGAACGACCGGCACTCCAGTCATCATCCCCTACACCAAGCAGGACATTGAAGATTGGGCCGTCATGTTTGAACGGTGCTACCGCACCGCCGGCGTCACCAATCTGGACCGTGTGCACATCACCCCCGGATACGGCTTGGGGACGGCCGGCATCGGGTTCCAAGCCGGTGTAGAACGCCTGGGTGCTATGGCCATCCCCATGGGCCCTGGCAACACCGACAAACAGCTGCGCATGATGGTGGATTTAAAGTCGACGGTTCTGTGTGCCACCTCGTCTTACGCCCTGCTACTGGCGGAGGAAATCGCCCGCCGCGGCATTGCCGATCAAATCCACCTTAAAAAAGGCATCATCGGCTCGGAGCGTTGGGGAGAAAAAATGCGCCGCCGCATCGCTGAGGAGCTTGGCGTACAGCTCTACGACATCTACGGCCTTACCGAGGTGTCCGGCATTGGTATGAGCTGCGATCATGAATGCGGTATGCACTACTGGGACGACTTCATCTACTGTGAAATCGTGGATCCCAAAACAGGGGAAATCATGCCCGACGGCGAGATCGGCGAATTGGTCATCACTACCCTGCGCAAGGAGGGGGCTCCCCTCATCCGCTACCGCACTCACGATCTCACCCGTTTTCTGCCTGGCGATTGCGCCTGCGGCCTCGATTATCCTCGTATCGATACCCTCATCGGCCGCACCGACGACATGATCAAGGTGAAAGGGGTCAACATCTTCCCCAGCCAAATTGAAGAGGTGCTCCACGAGATCCCCGGCGCTTCCAGTGAATACCAGGTTATGATCGACCATTTAAACGGTAAGGATATTTTAACTCTCTTTGTGGAAAAGGAAAAAGGGGTAGACTCTTCCCATCTAGAAGAGATTATGGCCATTGTTTTCAAAAGCCGCATCGGCATTGCCATTGTGCCTAAAGCGGTGAACATCGGCGATTTGCCCCGCAGTGAAAAGAAATCCACTCGGATTTTTGACAACCGTTATTAATTCCTTTTGATTGAAAAGCCCAGATGCAAAAAACATCTGGGCTTTTTGTATTTTAGATCTTATTCTTTCACATAAAAATATATTTAAAAGTCACAAAAAATATTTTATATAAACCTAGCAGAAAATACGGATTAATTTTTGTGTAATTTTTTTGATTTTTTAGGAAAATCCCTCCATTTTTAGTTGAACAAAGAGGTTATTTATGCTAAAATTAGGGTAAATGTAGAATATACAAATATTGTCTCTGATACCGTTTTCCTTGATTGAGACCAGATAAATTGGTTTTTCTTGTCTGGTTCAATATATAAAACACAAGGAGGAGATCCCCATGAAAACCACAAAACGTTCATTGCTGGCAA
>CALCVR010000361.1 GCA_937905915.1 uncultured Eubacteriaceae bacterium | reverse complement strand
AAGAAGCTGCGGAAAAAACTGGAGCTGACCGAGACGCCCACCTCTTCCCGCCGGTACCCTTATGTGGGATTTCAGATGGATCGGGAACCGGGTAAGGAGATCCTGACAGTGGAGGATCTGACCAAAACAGTGGACGGCGTCACATTGCTGAATCACGTGTCCTTCCGGGTCAATAAAGGGGATAAGATTGCCATCCTCTCCCAGAATGAACTGGCCGCTACCACCTTGTACCAAATTTTGATGGAGGAAATAGAGGCCGACGAGGGTTCTTTTAAATGGGGCGTCAGTACCACCCAGTCTTATTTTCCCAAAGACAATTCCCGCTATTTTGATGGTTGTGACTTGAGCATCATCAAATGGCTGGAACAGTATTCCAAAAACGATTTGACCGAAACCTATCTCCGTGGATTTTTAGGGAAGATGCTATTTTCCGGGGATGCGGTATTCAAACCGGTGAATGTTTTATCCGGCGGGGAAAAGGTCCGGTGCATGCTCTCCCGCATGATGATGTTTGGATCCAATGTCTTGCTTTTGGATCAGCCCACCAACCACCTAGATTTGGAATCCATTACAGCAGTCAACAATGGATTGATTGATTTTAAAGGCATCGTGCTTTTCACCTCTTTTGATCATCAGTTTATCCAAACGGTGGCCAATCGCATCATTGAGATCCGGGAAGACGGAAGCATCCTAGACCGTACGATGACCTATGATGAATTTTTAGAAATGAAGGAACAGCAAAGTCTAAGCTAAATGGGGGACGAAAGGACGATCCAAACAATGGACGTCTTTTTGAATAAGCTTGAGGGGGACGTAATGAGTGAGTAAAAAAGCAGACTATTCAAAGGGCATTTTTGACGCGAGGGTTCTAGGAAAACCAAAGGTGCTGGTATTGGGATTGCAGCATATGTTTGCGATGTTTGGCGCGACGGTACTTGTGCCGTTGCTGACGGGGCTCAGCGTATCCACAACCCTTTTGTGCGCGGGGCTAGGGACGCTCCTATTTCATCTCCTGACCAAAGGGAAGGTCCCAGCATTTTTAGGATCCTCCTTTGCCTTTTTAGGGGGATTCGCCATTGTGGCGCCTAAACTGATGGATGCCAATGGGGAGCAAACCGTCGCCAATACGGAAATGCTTCCTTATGCTTGTGCAGGCGTGGCCTTTTCGGGACTTTTATATTTGCTGGTCAGCTTTTTGATTTCCACCTTCGGAGTAAAAAAGATCATGAGATTTTTCCCGCCAGTGGTCACAGGTCCAATTATCATTGCCATCGGCTTGATTTTAGCGCCTAGTGCCATCAGCAATTGCCAATCCAATTGGCTGATTGCCATTGTAGCATTGGGCGTTGTAGTGGTGTGCAACATTTGGGGGAGAGGAATGATAAAAATTCTCCCCATTTTGCTGGGCGTACTGGTTTCCTACATTGTGGCGGTGATTACCAATAACGTGGACTTTACTGCCATTGCCGATGCCCCTTGGATCGGTTTTCCCATACACAAGGATTCCATGGGGCTTTTTGCCATTGATGGAAGCCCTGCCTTTATCAGCGCTTTGTTTACCATTGTGCCCATCGCTATCGCTACCATGATGGAACATATCGGGGATATCGCCGCCATTGGAGCCACTACCGGGAAAAATTATATCCACAACCCGGGGCTTCATCGCACCCTTTTGGGCGATGGATTAGCCACGACCATGGCAGGCCTGCTGGGAGGTCCGGCTAATACTACCTATGGTGAAAACACAGGAGTTTTGGCTCTTACAAAAATCTACGATCCTCTGGTTATTCGTGTTGCGGCGGTATTTGCAATGTTATTAAGCTTTTGTCCCAAATTTGAGGCGGCCATCAACACCATACCGGCCGCCATCATCGGTGGCATCAGCTTTGTGCTGTACGGTATGATTTCTGCCATCGGTGTTCGCAATGTGGTGGAGAACAAAGTGGACTTTACCAACAGCCGTAACTTAATCATCGCCGCGGTGATTTTAGTCAGCGCTTTGGGCTTTAATTCAGTGGGAGGTATTACCATCGCCATTTCCAATGTATCTATTAATCTTTCGGGCCTGGCCATTGCCGCTATTTTGGGCATTGTCCTCAACGCCATTATTCCTGGAAACGATTATGAGTTCCATGGAGATGAAGAAGTAAAACAGGATGATACAGAACCGGTTTCCAGCCAAGCCAGTTAAGTTTAAACCAAGCAAAAGAGGACAAGCACATTTTAATGATGCTTGTCCTCTTTTGCTTATCATCAATAAGATTTACAGAACCAGGGAAGGGGCGGAGTAAACGCGGGCTTTGAGTTCATTATCCAGCATATAGAGCCCTTTAGCGTCTGAACCGAACAATTCCATCTTAGTAATTAGGTTGTTGGCGTTGGTTTCCTCTTCACCTTGCTCCTTTACAAACCAATCCAGGAATTGAACAGTACGGTAATCATTGGCTTCCTGAGCGGCGGCATAGATGGCATTGATCAGGCTTGTGACATACTCCTCGTGCTTGAGTCCAGCCTGAAGGGGATCCATCAGGGAGTTAAGCTCCTGATCCGGTTTGCCGATGGCTTCCAAGGTGACCTTGACGTTGTTATTGTGGAGATATTGATAGAAGAGCATAGCATGATCCCGCTCCTCCTGAGCCTGGATCTTATACCAGTTTGCAAAGCCTTCCAACCCCTTATCTTCATAGAAGAAGTTAGAAAAATCCAGGTAAAGATAGGCCGAGTAAAACTCCTTGTTTACTTGGTCATTGAGCAGTGCGATAACTTTTGAGTCCAACATAATAAACAGACCTCCTTGATGATTATTTAAAATGAGAGGAACCGTCCTCATCGTGCCGATATGGCGCAATCAAAACGGTTCTTATAAACTTGAAATGGGGGAAGAATACCGTTATCCCAGGTCCTGGACATATTCTTCCAGACAAATTCCCTTTTCCATAATAATAGCAGCGTGTTCTTTGCCTACATAGCGATAATGCCATGGCTCATAAGAAACTTTTGTAATATCTGCCTTGTCCTTCGGATAACGCAGGATAAATCCATATTCAGCACAATGTTCAATGAGCCAATCGTATTCCTTGGTGTCTTTGAAAGCGTTTTTCACACCGTTGAAATCCACAGCCAACCCCAACATATGATCGCTAGTACCGGGACGAGCCGTTTCTTTTGCCACTGTATTTTCCGCATCCGCGCGGCTTTCGCCATTGGCCATAGCAGCTTTTACACGTTTTTCAAACAAATTTTTCTGATATTCGGGGGTACGGTAACTAGAAGATACATAAAGATTCATTCCATCCTTTTTGGCTGCCGCCATCATAGCGTCGAAATCGTCGGCTGCCCGAGAATCCAGATAAAATTTACCACTTCCGCCCGATTCAATGGTACTCAGCTCAGGGATTTCATCGTCCTCAATGGGGGAATCGATGTTGGGGATGCGCAAACGCCAATCGGAACTCTTGTAACCAAGGCCAGTTCCAGCACCGGTGGGAACTACACCATTTACAGGAGTAGTGGGACTAGAGGTAATGGCGCCGCTAGAAGAAGGCTTGGAGGAAGCGGAAGAAGCGGCGCCGGAAGCGGTGCTGGAAGGCGACGAAACTTCCGAAGCATTAGAAGCAGCTTGGGAGGATTCTACTGTAGAAGATTCCGCACTGGTTTGAGAGGAGCTGGAGACAGAAGAATCTGTAGCAGCACTTGATATTTGGGAAGACATCTCATCCGATTTAGGACGGCTGCATTGGGTCATGAACACAATGGCCACCGTGATCACAAGAAGAACTAAGGTTAATATAATAGCGAAATAAGGAAGCCGGCTTTTTCTGCGCTGTCTGCTGTAGGAACGGTTCACCTGTTGCGGCAAATAAAGTCATCCTTTCTGTATAGGTCTTAAAATAGTGCGCTAAACTGAATAAGAGAGATCACTTTACTTTTTCTTATTCTAATACAAATCCGGAGAAGAAACAAGGGGGATCTTTCCGGAAGCGAGTCAAATATATGCTGTATAAAAAATCCGAAAGATGCCGTACATTGTTATCTTAGCATTCCCTTAAAAAGGAAACTTAAATGTAAAATATACGTAAAGAGGAGGATATCCACTACCAATTTTTATTCATTCATGGTACAATAATAAGAACAAAAATTTTTAAGGTATAATTAGCTGTTTTACGAGGTGTTGTTATGCGAAAAACAAAGATTATCTGTACCCTTGGCCCAGCCAATGACAGTGATGATACTATTCGAGATATGATAAAAGAGGGCATGGATGTAGCCCGTTTTAACTTTTCCCATGGGACCCATGCGCAACATGACGTTCGCTATCAGCGACTTAAAAAGATCCGCGAAGAAATGAATCTTCCTATCGCTATG
>CALCVR010000360.1 GCA_937905915.1 uncultured Eubacteriaceae bacterium | reverse complement strand
CCCGCCGTTGGAATGTTCCTTAAAGCCAATGGTGAAAAGCGGGGTGGTAACCGCCAGCTTCTGTTCCACCCTGGATTGTAGGACGCCCTCCGGCTCTTCCACAAATCCCCGTTCGATTTCAATCGGGGTATTAGGCTTGAGCATCCGGTCGGCTACGGCCAGTACCTGTTCTACCGTCACCTTGCCCGCCACCGTCAGCACCATATTGTTTAGGTTGTAGAAGGTGCGGTAACAGCGGTAGAGAAGGTCGGCGTCGATCTTGGCGATGGACTCCACTGTCCCGGCGATATCGATGCGCACCGGATGGTTCTGGTATAGGGCGGCCAACAAATTAAACTGGCCCCTCCAGTCAGGAGCGTCGTCGTACATACGGATCTCCTGGCCGATAATGCCCTGCTCTTTGCGCACCGTCTCCTCGGTGAAATAGGGGGACTGGACAAAATCCAGCAAAATCTCTAACGATTGATCGAAATTTTCCGTACAGGAAAAGAGGTAACAGGTCTGGTCAAAGGAGGTATAAGCGTTGGCCGAAGCACCGGTTTTGGCGTAACGGGAAAAGGCATCGCCATCCTCACTTTCAAACAGCTTGTGTTCTAGATAATGGGCGATGCCTTCCGGTACAGTGATCCATTCCCTCTCCCCCTTGCGGCGGAATTTGGTGTCGATGGAACCATACCGGGTGCCGAAGATGGCATAAGTGGACTGATAGCCCTCCTTGGGACAGACATAGATGGTCAGCCCCGACTTATGGTCGATGCGGAAGATGCTCTCTCCCAACCGTTGGTTTTGAATCTCTTGGATTTTCATGCCTTTGCCTCCTCTCCCTCCAACAGATAGACCGTATCCAGCGTCACGGCCTTGGCGGCGGCGATGACCTCGTCCCGTGTGACACGGCCGGCAGCCTCGGCGGCCTCTTCCGGCGACTGGAATATCCGGTCAAACAACTGGCTTTCATACCAATTGCCTAGGCCGAATTGGGAATCGCTGACGGTACGGAAGGAATTCTGAACGCTTAAAATGGTGGACTCCAGTTCCTCATCGGTAAACTTACCCTGCTTGAGATCCTCAAGCTGGCGGAGGATCTCTACCTGGGCCTTCTCCTTGTTGGGACGCTCAATGCCGCTTTCCACCAACAATACGCCTTTGTGCCGGTCGTACCGGGCTGAGCAATAGTAGCAAAGGCTCAATTTTTCCCTTACGTTTAAAAACAATTTGGAAGTAGGCGTTCCGCCAAAGAGGGCGGCCATCACCCGGGCAGCCATCACCTGATTGTCCGGTTCAGCAATACCGATGCGGAATCCAAGCACCAATTTTGCCTGCTGCACCGGCAGCTGTTCGGCCACCTCTTTGGGTTGGGAGGGAGCTTTTACAGCCTGGGGCAGCTGATACTGTGATTTTCTGCGGTTCCACTTGGAAAAAGCCTCCTTCATCCGCTTTACCAGACAGTCTGTTTGTCCCTCTCCCAAAGCAGATACCGAGATATAGGCATTTTCCAGGGCGTCCTTCCACGCCTCGGTAATCTGATCGGCAGTCAAGGACGCTACCTGCTCCACTGTTCCATACCGGCTGACGCCGTAGGCCTCCCCTTCGCACATGATTTGTTCGCAGCGGTTTTTGGAATAGGTTCGTTTGTCCACAAGTTCCGACTGGATGACTTCGGCCAGCACCCGTTTCTCCCGCTCCACATCAGCGGCACGGAATTTACCGTCCTCTAAGGCAGGATCAAACAGAAGGTCGCACAAAAGCTCTGCGCATTGATCGGACACCGACGTATCGTCCAAGGCATAGCGGTCGTCTAGGAACAGAATCCCGATGCTGAGCACCTGGTTTTCTCCCAAGCGGCCCACATTATCAAATAGCCTGGCGCCATACAATTGGGCCAGCCTCTCATTGAGTCCTGTCATGTCGGGATAGGCGCGGCAAGTACGGGTTAAAAGCTGCGGCAAAATGGCATTTTGCGCTGCGGTTTCCTTTCGAAGCGGCAGGTGCAGACTGACGGTCAGCAGGCCGGTTTTAAACTGATGATTTGGAATGCTCAAAAAGTCAATACCCTCGCCAATGGACTGGCGGGCAAGCTGAGGCATACTGTCATCTCCTCATCTCTCAAAATTCTAGGAAAACAGGAAAGGCAAAAGAGGTTTCCTCC
>CALCVR010000359.1 GCA_937905915.1 uncultured Eubacteriaceae bacterium | reverse complement strand
GGGGGACAGCTTTGTGATCCCCGCGAAAATCGGCAGTTACACCGTCACCGGAACCTGCAGTCTGCTGCGCAGTTTTGTAACTTGCTAAAACAGAGGAGAGAAGACAGATGAAAAACATCGGTATTGATTTAGGCGGCACCAATATCGCCATCGGCATTGTAAATGAGGATTATACTATTCTGAAAAAGGGTTCTGTCCCTACCAATTCAAAACGTCCGTGGCAGGAGATCATCAAGGATATGGCTACCCTTGCCCAGAAGCTGATGGAAGAAACCGGCACTACCTTAGACGAAATCAAGGAGATCGGCGTCGGCAGTCCGGGTACTCCTGACGTTGACACAGGCGTTTTGCTTTACACCAACAATTTAGGCTGGGATCATGTCCCTGTAAGGGAAGAACTGCAAAAATACATCAACAAGCCTGTGTATCTGGATAACGACGCCAACAGCGCTGCGTTGGGCGAATTTTTGGCCGGCGCGGCAAGGGGGCTGGACAGTGCTGTTATCCTGACCTTCGGCACCGGCATCGGCGGCGGTATCATCCTGGATGACCACATCTGGAGCGGCTTTAACTATGCCGGCGGTGAGATTGGCCATACTGTGATTCAAACGGGCGGCTATCCCTGCACCTGCGGCCGTAACGGCTGCTGGGAATCTTACGCCTCCATGACCGGCGTTATCCGCCAGGGCAATGACGCGGCCGACGCCCATCCGGAGTCGGAGCTTGCCAAGCTGCGCGCCTCCGGTACCAAACTCAACGGCCGCAACATCTTTGAGGTGGCCAAGGCCGGGGACGAAGTGGCCCAGCAGGTGGTGGATCAGTTTATTTTCTACATTGCGGAAGGGGTTGTCAACGTCATCAACATCTTCCAGCCGGAAGCCGTTGTAATCGGCGGCGCTATCGCCAATGAAGGCGATTACGTGCTGGAACCCCTGCGCAAATACGCAAAGCGGGATGTGTTCTGCAAACATGTAGAACTTCCCCAAATTATCCGTGCGAAATTGGGTAATGATGCCGGCATCATCGGCGCCGCCTTTTTGGGCGATTATCAGAGTAAGAAGATGTAATTATATTCTTATAGCATATAACGCGGGCAGAATCCTGCCCGCGTTTGTTGTTATCTTTTTGCAGAAAGGGAGGATGGAACCATGTGGTTCTCAAAAAAAAGGAATTTAGTGGATAGCCGTCCTACTGTAGCCTCGTGGCCTCAAGTCATCGACAACATGAAAGAATTGCCCTATGCGTATCGGGAAGAAGTGGAAAAATGGCTTCAAAAGGGGATGCCGCTGCAGAATGTCACCTATGTTCCCAGTCTCCACCGCTTGTGGAAACGGCAGGGAGAGTATGCCGTAGCCTGGTTTGAGGATCAGGTTATGATACTGCGGGAGGTTTCTTCCACCCATGCTACCAAAGCGGTGATTTCTTATAAAGACGTCGTAGGCGTGGAGTATTACCAAAAATTACTCAATTGCTGCGCCACTGTCATCTATCGTCAGGATGGCCAAGTGAAGCGGGAGACATTTCAGTTTAATAAAACCAAAGAACCTGCTTTTATTCCCCTTCTCAACATCTTCTTGGGAAATACGCCGGGCTATAAGATCAACGTTTTTCTAGAAGAAAATCCAGTGTGTCTGGACCTGTTAGATCAAAGTTACCGCATGTATAATTTTAGCAAAATGGCCCTGCGGCTGGATGAGAGCGTGGAAACCTACTATTGGGAATCAGAACGTTTCCTTTATCCCAAAAAGGGGATGAAGGAAGAGAAGATACGGGAGTATCTCGTCCAGCTACAGGGTAAAGGGATGACCCTCATAGACGCTTATGACTATGGCGTAGGCGTTGTGTATTTGCCATGGAAAAGCATCGATGATTTGGAATCTGGTCCAAAAGGGCTGGAAATCAAAGCAGGAGATAAAACGTACCAGATCCCTATTCGTTTTGGCAATCAGGATGCCATTTATCATTTTGTCCGTGAGGCAAAACAGGCACTAAGTCAAGTGAAAAAGAAAACAATTTGAAAATAAAGATAAGCTGGCCTTAATGAATGAAATAAAAGGTACTCCAGTACAGTTTTTACTGGAGTACCTTTTATTGATTTAAGAGCAAATTGGTCAAAATATTAAACGAATATTTTGAATGAAATTAAGAAAACATACAAAAGAAAAGGATAAATTTCTACAAGATATCATATTATATATAATAAATTATTCAATAATATGGAAAATATTGATATAATATAGAATAAAGAAAAGGGATGGCAACGATAAAAGTAAGAAAGGAGAAAAATTAACTTGTTTTTGTGCTTTTTTATTATAGAAAAAGAAAGGATCTGAAAACATGAAAAAAGCCAAACGGATGCTGGCAAGCATACTGGCCGTTGTTATGGCGCTGAGTGTGGTGCCGTTTGCGGCCGTTGCCACGCCGGCCACCGACAGCCCGGAGGATGCCAACATCACCTACATGCGCCTTGAAAACCATACCGGCCCCAGCGGCGTCCCGTTGGGCGGCGCCGGCGTTGGGTATTATGAAATCTCTCCCGAAGGCAGATTCACGCGGAACTGCATCAACAACATCCATAAATCCTTTGTGGATTCGCCGGACGGCATGTTTTTAGCCACCTGGCAAAACGGGCAGGCCGCACGCCTTCAAAGGGATAACGATACAAAATACGGCATGCAGGGGTATTCTGATTCCTACTACACCGGCCTGTTCCCCCGCCTGGAACTGGACTTTGAAAATGCCAAAGCCTCTGGCATAGGCGACGCTTCGTTTCACGCTTATTCCGGCGTCGTAGCTCAAAACGTCAAGGATTCCTCCCTGCCGGTGGCCTGGTATGAGGTGGAATTGACCAATGATTCGGACGAGCCGCAAGAAATGAGCGCTTTGTTTTCCTGGGCCGATCTCATCGGACGGGGCATCAAGGATACCCAAAATTACAACAACGACGGCTTCAATCCCGACGGCGAATCAGGTGATTGGTACAATATGACCTCTCCCGATACCACCGCTGAGGATGTGGCCATCGGATCCTGGAAGGGCGTCAAGCAGTCGGCCGAGGATAAGATCATACCCAATAAGATGACCTTCCAAAACTATAACACCGATTTTGTCATTCTGGTCGAGGATACTGAGGATACCGAGGTTTCCACCCTGAAAAGCTATCAGCTGGGCGACCAGAATGCCCTGAATGATTTCGTGGAAAACGGCCAATTCCAGCCGTCGAGAGAAGATAAGGTGGCCCTGAGCGGCAGTACCCAGCAGGCCGGCCAGCCTACCAACGGCAGCGCTGTGGCGGTAAGCACCACCGTAGACCCGGGGGAGAGCAAAAAAGTGCGCTTCCTGGTGGCTTGGTATATGCCTGAGTACACCGAAAAGGATATGGCTCAAATCGCCAGCAAAGCCCCCAATTCCGATTATAACAAATATTATCACAACTATTTTGCCAATATCGATGAATTGGCCGGTTATGCCACCCAGAATGGGCAGCGTATCTACGACGGCATCCTGGATTGGCAGCAGCCCATTTTGGACAGCAACCTGCCCGATTGGCTCCAGTTCAAGGAGATCAACAGCAGCTGTGCCCTGTTTACCAACGGCGTGCTCAATAAGCGGATGAATTTTACCACCCTGGAAGGGGAGATGGGCGGCCTGGGCGGCACCATGGATCAAAAGCTGTCGTCTCATCCATTCTATGAGAAGCTGTTCCCCCAGCTTAACGTCAACGAAAACCGGCAGTTTTCCAACGTGCTGGGAGAAAACGGGGAAATCCAGCACTACGACATCCACTATTACGTCGGCATGTCCGATTTCGATCCGGATAACAAATACAATCCCACCCCCAACGGCAGTATGATCGACAACACCGGCGCATGGATGTTGCAGCTGCTCAACTACTATCGTCAGACCGGCGACGATACCGATCTCAAGCAGTATTACGACGTCATGAAAAACTCCATGGCGTTTATCCAGAGCAAATGCGAACCCGGTACCAATTATCCCAATTACTACACCACCTACGATGATTACAGCCATCCGGCTATCCTCATCTACTCCGGCGTGGTTTATCTCAATATGCTGGATATGGCCCAGGAGATTGCCCTTATCAACGGCCGTCCCGAGGACGCCGCCTATTATGAGACCCTCTATAAACTGACCGAGGCCGATGTGCAAAAGCTGTACATCCAAGAGAATGGATATTCCTATTACTCCTTTGGCAGCGACGCCCAGTATCTTGCCTCCGACGGCCAAAGCGGCAACCTCATGAAGAACGTCATGTTCTCCGGCGCCATGGCGGGACAATTTATCAGCCGCTACTCTGGATTTGGCGACGTCGTCCCCTTCAATCAATTTGTCGCCCATATGAAGACCTTCCTCAGCACCTCGGTGCAGAACACCGGCGATTACTTTGCTCCTAAAGTGTATGACATGGAATCCTGCCGGTCCATGGACAACGCCGGTTCCCGCTGCTGGCCCTTTTATCTGGACAGCTACGGTGCTATGGCCGCCATCCAGGCAGGCCTAGTGGAGGACAGCTTTGAGATTATGGAACATACCCAACTGGTCAATTTCCGTCAAGGCTACACCTGGACCCAAAACCTGTGGAATCCCGCCTATTCCACCTACATGACCGCCCCGGTCATGTGGTTCTTGAACGATGTCCTGGCCGGATCGTCCATGGACGTGAACAACCATACCCTGACCCTGGGTCCCACTACCATCCCCGGTACCGATAAGCTGGTAACGCCTCTCTACTATCCCAAGTATTGGGCCGAGCTTGTGTATGACAAATCCACCGGGGAAGCCGCCTATACCATAACCAAGACTTTTTATGAGCAAGGGGAATCCCCCATTACCTTTGATACCCTTAACATTACCCCCAATGGTACCGACGCTTCCAGCAGTACCACTACCCATGACATCGATTTTACGGTAGAGGAAGGCAATGTATTGGACCTGTCAGGGTTTATGGAACAGCTCAATCAAAACGTCGTATTGGAAAAGACCCTGTCCCCGGTGCCCAAATACGACCCCAACTATGTCCACTACGCCAAAACAGCCGATGGAACCGGCTTGGAGGCCAAGTATTATGATGGTCAATCGGCCGACCCATCCAAGCTGGTCAAAACCGAGAAGACTGCCGAGATCGATTACCAGTGGGATCCCGGGGAAAATCCCAACGGGGACGGCAAGGAAAACTCCTACACCGCCGCCTATTCCGGCAGCATCCTGCCAAAGTACGATCAAACCTATGAACTGCGCTTCGTGGTCAAGGGGGACATGGAGCTCATCTTTGACGGCAGAAAGGTGGAGGAAAGCGAGTTTAAACACTCCACCAACAACGGCACCATCGTTGTACCCGAGGGATGCACCTTAAATGTCTACCAGGTCAATTTGTCCGCCGATCAGCTGTATCCCATTGAATTGACCTATACAAATCCCCACGCGAACCAGGGAGGCCTAGTGCAGTTCATGTGGTGGAGCACCTCCCAAACGCCCCAATTTGTTCCGCAAAACCGCATGTTTGAGCCGCTGGATGCTTATGAATCCATCCGGGCGGTAGATTATGCCGGCCGGTCGGGCAATGTCCATCA
>CALCVR010000358.1 GCA_937905915.1 uncultured Eubacteriaceae bacterium | reverse complement strand
AAAGTATTGTAAAAAACTTACAATAACTCTCATTGCAAAACCCTCCTAAATAAGAAAGGCCGGCAGATTAAATCCTGCCGGCCTTTCTGCATCCACTGGAAAAGATGCGCCTTACCTTATTTAAAATACCGTACACCCGATTCAAACAGGAGCTGGTCCTTCTCACCGGGGACGTTTTTATAAAGATCAGTGCCTTTGCGTTCGGAATGCCCCATCTTACCAAGGATGCGGCCGTCGGGGCTGCAAATACCTTCTACCGCGCACACGGAACCATTGGGGTTCCAGTTGATATGATTGCTGGGAATACCGTCGGGATCCACGTATTGGAACGCGATTTGGCCATTTTGAATGAGACGTTCCATGACCTCCTTGCTGGCGACAAACCGTCCTTCTCCGTGGGATACTGGGACGGTATGGATATCTCCTGCGTTAACCAGGGAGAGCCACGGCGATTTTACTGAGGTGACACGGGTATAGACCATACGGGACACGTGCCGACCTAGGGTGTTGAAGGTCAGGGTAGGATCTTCAGGAGTGACGTCCCGGATCTCACCGTGGGGCAGAAGGCCCAGTTTAATAAGAGCCTGGAATCCATTGCAGATGCCCAGCATCAAACCATCCCGATTTTGCAGAAGATCCTGGATAGCCTCAGCAATCCGCGGATTACGCAAGGTGGTAGCGATAAATTTACCAGATCCATCCGGCTCGTCTCCGCCGGAGAAGCCGCCGGGCAGCATAATCATCTGGCACTGCTTGATGCGATCGGCCAGACGGTCAATAGTCTGTTCGATGCCGTAAGCGGTCAGATTGTTAACCACTACGGTTTCCGGAATGGCGCCGGCCTTTTCAAAGGCGCGGGCGGTATCGATTTCACAATTGGTGCCGGGGAAAACCGGGATCAAGACCCGGGGTTTCGCCTCCTTGATGGAAGGAGCATGGGAGGAACGCTTGTCAAAAAGCGGAACCTGCATGCCATAATCAGGCGCATCGGCGGCGAATACAGGGAAGACCTTCTCGAGTTTCCCCATCCAGGCGTTTTGTAGATCGTCGATTGAGATTACCTCGTCGCCGATGCACAGGGCAGCCTGGGTAGTGGTGGTTCCCACGGTTTCAGCGGCAAGATCCTGGGGCAAGATGACGTCGTCGTCCAGTTCCAGAACCAGGGAACCTTCCCGTGGGGCGAACAGCTGGACTTCATCCGGCGAACCGGCGAAGGCTAGGCCGATGCGGTTGCCGAAGGACATGCGGGCCACACAGGCGGCCACGCCGCCTTCACGGACCACAGAGGCCGAACGGATGGCGCCGTTTTCGCTCCAGTCAAACACCGTTTGGTAGTAGGTTTTGAGTTTCTCCCAGTCGGGCAGCATAGAATCGGCATCAGTGGGAATCGGCAGGCATACCACGCGGGAACCGGGTTGCTGGAAGGCTGCTGAAATGGTGCGACTTGCTTTGGTCATGGCCAGGGCAAAACTGACCAAGGTGGGGGGCACATCCAGTTCGTTGAAGGAACCGGACATACTGTCTTTACCGCCAATAGAGGGAATCTCTAATTTCAACTGAGCGGTCAAAGCGCCCAACAGTGCAGCGGTGGGCTTACCCCAACGCTGTGGGACATCGTGAAGACGCTCAAAATATTCTTGGAAGGTAAGACGGGCGCTCAAAGGATCAGCGCCCACTGCCGCCAGCTTGGAGAGGGATTCCACAACCGCCCATGCAGCGCCGTGGAAGGGGCTCCACTGGGAGACATTGGGGATAAAACCATAGCCCATCACGGTGGCGTCATCGGTCTGCCCTTTGAGCAGGGGAAGCTTTGCCACCATGGCTTCTTCAGGGGTCAGCTGATATTTGCCGGCAAAGGGCATGAGTACCGACGCCGCGCCGATGGAGGCATCGAACATCTCGGAAAGGCCCTTTTGGCAACATACTTCCAAACGGGATAGGTTTAGAAGCATGGCATCCCGCATATTTTTACCCTTCAGCTGCTCCGGGACTTGCTGCAAATAGCAGGAATCCGGATCGGCAGGGGCGATGACGGCCGATGCATGCTGCGTCACGCCGTTGGTATTGAGGAAATCGCGGGAAATATCTACAATGACGTCATCCCGCCAAGTCATACGCAGACGGTCGTCGCCGGTGACTACAGCTACAGGAGTGGCCTCCAGATTTTCCGCGTCGGCCGCTTCGATAAAGGCGTGGACGTTATCGGAATCCAGCACCACCGCCATCCGTTCCTGGGATTCAGAGATAGCCAGTTCCGTACCGTCCAAGCCCTCGTATTTGCGGGGGACGCTATCCAGGTTAATGCGAAGGCCGTCAGCCAACTCGCCAATGGCGACACACACACCGCCAGCGCCAAAGTCGTTGCATCGCTTAATGAGGGTGGACACCTCCGGGTTGCGGAAGAGACGCTGGAGTTTCCGCTCGATGGGAGGATTACCCTTTTGTACCTCAGCGCCACAGGTAGTGAGGGATTCGTCGGTATGCGCTTTGGAGGAACCGGTGGCGCCGCCGCATCCATCGCGGCCGGTACGGCCTCCTAACAAGACAATGGTATCCCCAGGCTCCGGGACGCCTCGTACTACGTTATCCTTAGGGGAAGCGCCTACCACAGCGCCGATCTCCAAACGTTTGGCTGTGTAGCCGGGATGATAAAGCTCAGTGACCTGGCCGGTAGCTAAGCCAATCTGATTTCCATAGGAGGAATAGCCGGAAGCAGCGCCGGTGGTAATTTTACGCTGGGGAAGTTTGCCAGGGATGGTATCCTCCATTTTGGCGGTGGGATCTCCCGAACCGGTGACGCGCATCGCTTGATACACATAGGCGCGGCCAGACAATGGATCGCGGATGGCTCCGCCCCAACAGGTGGCGGCGCCGCCAAAGGGTTCTATTTCAGTAGGATGGTTGTGGGTTTCATTCTTGAACTGCACAAGCCATTGTTCGGTTTTGCCGTCTATTTCTACCGGTACTTGGATAGAGCAGGCGTTGATTTCCTCCGAAACATCCAGATCCGGGATCTTGCCCTGTTTTCTCAGGTATTTTGCACCGATGACCGCCATGTCCATCAGGCAGACGTTTTTCTCCCGTTTGCCATAGACCTCTTCCCGAACGGCAAAATAATCGGAGATGGCCTGTTCCACCGCAGCGGCGTAACGGCCGGGCTCTACCTTAATGTCGTCCAGCTTGGTAAGGAAGGTGGTGTGGCGGCAGTGATCGGACCAATAGGGGTCGATGACGCGCAGCTCAGTGACGGTAGGATCACGACGTTCGGTATCGCGAAAATAATCCTGGCAGAAGAGTAAGTCCTCTACGCTCATGGCAAACCCCATCTGCTTCCAATAGTGAGCGATGGCGTCGGCATCCATGCGGATAAAACCGTCCACCAGGGGAACGTCGCCGGGATACTCTACTTCCATGTCCAAATTTTCCGGCTTTTCCATGGAAGCGATACGGGATTCCACAGGGTTTACTAAATAATGCTGGATCCGCTGGAAATCCTCCTCAGAAATGGCGCCTTCCAGCGCATAGACCCTGGCATTTGTCACCTTAGGGCGCTCCCCCTGGGTGAGCAGCTGGATGCACTGGGCGGCTGAATCGGCGCGCTGATCGTATTGACCGGGCAGGTATTCAATGGCGAATACTTTTTGACCATCGGTAGGCCACCTATCATCGTACACAAAATCCTGATTGGGTTCGGAAAAAACAGTGACCTTGGCGGCCTCGAACTGGTCGGCCGAGAGGCCTTCAACGTCATAACGGTTGGCTAGGCGTAGACCGGTTAAGGCACGAAGCCCCAAATGCTCCTGCAAATCAGAGAGAATATGGTGGGCTTCGATGTCGAAACCCGGCCGCTTTTCCACATACACCCGCAGTACTGACATGTCACAAGCTCCTTTGTTTTTCATAAAGTTCTTTTTGCAAAAACCACTTGATAAAAGCAAAATCATTCTATTCTATAGGATAGCACAAAATGTCGAGGATTGCAAAGATATGACGCATAAGGATCCATATAGGATG
>CALCVR010000357.1 GCA_937905915.1 uncultured Eubacteriaceae bacterium | reverse complement strand
AAACAATAGGCCTGAAATGCTCATGGCTATAATAGCAACCGCACCAGCGGCATAGATTCCATTGATGACAGCACAAATCTGCATCCATTTATTTTTTACTTTACTTTTGGCGTAAACGAAAATGGAAAAGATACCGGAGAAGATCATAAAGGCTGCATAGCTGTAGACTATAATTTCTGCCACAGGAGATTCCAGCGCCCAGTCAAAGGTGCGTAGGGGTAGGATCGTCCAGGGAATAAACAGCATAAGGGTGGAAACAGCGGTACAGATTTTATCTTTCATCATAAATTATCTCCTTTCAAAGGCGCCAAATCGGATACAAGAGATGATCAGCGCTGTCACAGTGATTCCAACGGCTACAGGAATCCACGGCAACCATGCTACTTGTGTTTCATACATTCCTTCCGCCACTTTGCCATATTGCACCATCAGCAGGTAAAATGGATAGCTCATAGGATAAGCAAACCATATTTTTGTGTTGATCATAAAAACAGACGGTACAATAGAGGAAAGTCCGATACCCACAGAGAAAATGGGGGAGTGGATTAAAATAGAAATCATCCAAAACACCGCCGCCATAGGGATAGCTCCAGCGTAAATGCTCAATACATTACGGAAAACGTAAAGCGGATCTAACATAAAACTATAATTTTGCAATTGAGAGGCAATAAACGCACTGATGTAATATGTGCCAATGGTCATAAGCATCTGGATAAAAGACAGTAGGATTAGGACGATAAATTTAGCAAGGCAAAGCTTAGTCGTGTTTACAGGGAGGGATAGCATTTTCAAAAGGCCCTTGTTGGAACGTTCCGTCTGGGTCAACAGTACTGTACAGATGATCAGGGATGCAGGAATCATAAACCATACCATTCCCATAAAACCTTGAATAAAGAAATTGTTTTGAGGTGTAATAGGGATATCACGTACGTCAAAGTTCATATTGGCGTTGATGATACTGGGGAACCACATCAAAACCACCGGAACCAGTAGAATCCAGAGAATTTTTGATCGGCGTATTTTATGGAGCTCTACCCCCACTAGCGAAAAAAACTTCATTGGTAACATCTCCTAATGCTTTGATAAATGACACCAATCAAACCCAATCCGATGGTTTCCCCAATGCACACGCCTAAAAACAGAAGCACGCGGCCGTTTTCCATCGCTGTCAAAAAGGTCTGATAGGGGGAGCTAAAAGGAAAGAGGCTTAGTATCAGGTTATCTTGCGGTAAAATCGAAAGGGTAAATACAAGAATGACGCCGATTCCAAGGGATATCCACATATTTTTGCAGGCGGATGATAAAATCAACATCAGCATTACAGTAGGCAGGGTGACGACCCATTGAAATCCCGCACTTTTTGCCAATGGAAGAAAATCAAATTGATATGACGGAAACCAGTGGACAGAACATCCGGTTAGGACCAAGGTTTCGATTGCAATCATAATAGCCAGAACAAAGGATGCAATGGCGAATTTAGAAAAAAATAGGCTGCTTGATCGGACAGGCAGTACATCCATTTTCTGTATCCCGTTATCCGCGTATTCCGTATGATACATCATGCAGGCGCCGCAGATAGAGATTAAAATATTAAGCATTGCCATCATCTGCCAATTGGCATCAACCAGAATGGCAAAAGGATCCCCGGGTAAAGAGACAAAATTTTCCGGGCGCACCAGCATATTGACCAGAGGAAAGGCTGAAGCCAATGCGGCGCCAGCTAGAAAAGTGAGAAAATACCCAGTGCGTTTTAATTTTTGTATTTCCAGACTCAGGGACATGTTGTTCCGCCTCCTGCTCTATTATCCTCATCAATCATGGCCAGGAAAGTATCCTCTAGGTTATCGGTAGGGAGGCCGGAAGCACATGCATTGGCCTTTAAATCTTCTATGGTTCCTTCAAATAAAAGACGTCCATGGTTTAAAATACCGATATCGTCCGCCATTAGTTCCACTTCGGAAAGCAGATGGGAAGATACCAAAACCGTGCAATCGAATTGCTGAGGCAAGGATTTGATGAGCGTCCGAATTTCGTGGATGCCCACAGGATCTAGGCCGTTGGTAGGTTCATCCAAGATTAAAATGGGAGGACGTCCAATAAGGGCGCCTGCCAAACCGAGTCGCTGTTTCATCCCCAGGGAATATTTTTTGGTAAGACGTTTCCGGAACTGGGTAAGTCCTACAAGCTCCAAGGCATCCTTTACGCTGCCTTTAGGAAGACCAAGAATTTTTCGGATGATCTCCAAATTTTCTTCCCCCGTTAGGTTGCCATAGAAAGCCGGGGCTTCGATAAAAGATCCCACCTCTTTCAAGATAGCTACCCGGTCGGACGGATATGCCTTTCCATCAATGGAAAAGGTACCTTCCGTTGGATGTGTGAG
>CALCVR010000356.1 GCA_937905915.1 uncultured Eubacteriaceae bacterium | reverse complement strand
ACCTCCAATCCGGAGTCCTCGGCTCCTGAGTCCTCCAATCCGGAATCCTCTTCCAGCAGCTCTTCTAGCTCAGCTTCCAGCTCCTCCAGCAGTTCTTCCATCCACAACCCATCCACTGGTGAATCCACTCCTCTCTTCGCCATCCTGGGCCTGGCTACAGTGGCTGGCGCTGCCATGATCTTCATGAAGAAAAAAGAGCAAAAATAAGTTTTCAAGTAGAATGCCATAAAAGTCAAATCCCTCGTACCGAACCGGGACCCAACAAATTTATTTTGTTGGGTCCCGGCTTCTTTGCAACAGAGACTTTATTTCACGAGAAAACACCGGTTTTGATTGACATTTAGGGCCATTTATGGTATACTTCTTAAGCCGCATATTCCGGGCCAGAGAAGTGGGATATGTCCCCGCCTGAGGAAATAGCGAGTCTAAAGAAAAAGGCAGGTGCCTGCAAAATTATGTACGCAGTGATTGAAACCGGCGGTAAGCAGTACAAAGTTGCAGTGGGCGACGAGCTTTACATTGAAAAGCTGGACGTAGCCGCTGACGCTGAAGTGAAGTTCGACAAAGTCGTGGCAGTTGGTGCAGATGATGGCCTCAAGGCCGGCGCTCCTTATGTGGATGGCGCTACCGTTTCGGCCAAAGTCGTGAAAAACGGCAAGGCAAAGAAGATTATTGTTTTCACCTACAAGCCTAAGAAAAACAGCAAACGTAAGATGGGTCATCGTCAGCCCTATACAAAGGTGAAGATTGAGGCTATCAACGCCTAAGCAATGACAAAGATCCATTTTTCTTTCAAAGCTGGTCGTCCGGTTTCCTTTTTCATGGAAGGGCATGCCGGCGCCGGTTTTCAGGGCAGCGATATTGTATGCGCTGCGCTTTCTTCCGCCGCTTATATGGCGGCCAATACCATCACCGATGTGATGGGCGTCCAGGCCGAAGCTGCCGTAGCGGATGCCCGGTTTTCGCTGATCCTCCCGGACGATGCTCCTAGGGAGGCCATCCAGGTGATGGAAGGCCTTCAGTTGCATTTTGAGCAGCTGGAAAGCCAATATCCTACTTCAATCCAACTTGAGAATTCGGAGGTGTAAAGCTATGTTAAAGGTAAACATTCAGCTTTTCGCACATAAAAAAGGAATGGGCTCCACCAAGAACGGCCGTGATTCTGAATCCAAACGTCTTGGTGTGAAGCGTGCCGACGGTCAATTTGTTTTGGCCGGCAATATCTTGGTGCGTCAGCGTGGTACTCACATCCACCCCGGCGAAAATGTGGGCCGCGGTTCTGATGATACCCTCTTCGCTCTGATCGACGGCAAAGTCCGTTTTGAGCGTGTGGGCCGTGACCGCAAGCGCGTCAGCATCTACGCTGTCGAGCAATAAGCGGGTATTTATTTGGCGCGGTTTTTACAAGAAAATGAATCTAAAATCCCGGGCTTTGATGCCCGGGATTTTTTGTAAATTGAGGTTTTTATCAAAATCTTTATGAAAGAAGAAATCCATTTCCCCCTTTTTTCGATGGTATTTGCTGAAAAGGTAATAGCCTTTACAGTGAAATGGCCGCGCTTTTGCCGTCGCTTTGTAGCATAATATCGATGAGGTAGGCGGATAAGGGGGAAGGAAGCGTACGATTTCTATTATTTAGCTTGGTCTTATGGCCGGGCGGAAAGAGGTGAAAACTATGCCACATTTTATCGACCATGCCACCATTTTTGTCAAGGCGGGAGACGGAGGGAATGGAAGCGTCTCCTTCCATCGGGAAAAGTATGTGGCGGCCGGCGGCCCTGATGGCGGCGACGGTGGCCGTGGCGGCGATGTGATCTTTGAAGTCAGCGATCACTTGACCACCCTTTCTGACTTCCGCTATAAACGCAAGTATAAGGCGGAAAATGGTCAGGACGGCCGCGGCTCCCGCAGCTTTGGACGCAGCGGTAAAAATATCGTGGTCAAAGTGCCGCGGGGTACGGTGGTCAAGGATGCGGCTACTGGACGTATCGTGGCTGATTTATCGGGAGACGAGCCTTTTGTGGCGGCCAAGGGCGGCCGTGGAGGATGGGGGAATTCCCACTTTGCCACTTCGACCCGTCAGGTTCCCCGTTTTGCCAAACCTGGCACACCGGGGGAAGAACGGGAACTTACCTTAGAACTGAAGCTGCTGGCCGATGTGGGATTGGTGGGATTCCCCAATGTGGGCAAATCCACCTTAATATCGGTGGTCAGTGAGGCAAAACCAACCATTGCCGACTACCATTTTACCACCCTCATCCCCAACCTAGGGGTCGTGCGCCTGGGAGAAGGAACCTCCTTTGTTATGGCCGATATCCCCGGCATCATTGAAGGGGCCAGCGAAGGCGTGGGGCTGGGCTATCAATTCCTCCGTCATGTGGAGCGTTGTAGGCTTTTAGTGCATGTGGTTGACGTAGCCGGCAGCGAAGGACGGGATCCCATCCAGGACTTTGAAACCATCAACGGGGAACTGCGAAAGTACAATCCCGAACTGATGGAACGCCCTATGGTTGTGGCCGGAAACAAATGCGATTTGGCCGATGAACAGCAGCTTCAAAAGGTGGAACGGTACTTTAAAGAAAAAGGATACGCTTATTTTCCCATGATGGCGGCCATTCATTACGGCGTGGATGATCTCATCAAATACATCGCTCAGGAACTTTCCAAATTGCCGCCCATCCGAACTTATGAGGCGGAGCCTGTGCCGCTGGAGAAATTGGCGGAGTCGGCCTCTAAGGATCGTGATTTTACCGTTCGCAAACAGGACGATGTCTATTTTGTGGAGGGAAAATGGCTGCTTAAAATCATGCAGTCGGTCAACTTTGACGACTATGAATCCCTTCAGTATTTCCAGAGGGTGCTCATTAACAGCGGCGTCATTGACGCCCTGCGTCAAGCCGGCGTCCAGGAAGGGGACACGGTATGCGTCTACGATCTGGAATTTGACTTTGTCAACTGAGGCGGTGTATCATGGATCGCTTTTTTGACAAACAGGTGGATTTGCGCACCTTTAGTCCCCTTACGTTAGCTTATATCGGTGATGGGGTATATGAGCTGATGATGCGGGAATATTTACTTCAGAAGGGCAATTGTCCCTCCGGCAAACTCCATGCCCTGACGGTGGCCCATGTGCGGGCCGAAGCACAGGCTGAAGCCGTGCAGCATCTGATGCCTCTCCTGACCGAAGAGGAGTTGGATGTGTTGAAACGAGGGCGTAACGCTCATTTCAGCCGTAAGATTCCACAAAAGGCTTCGGTGGGGCAATACCATTTGGCCACCGGCTTGGAAGCCTTGTTCGGCTGGCTTTATCTCAAAGGAGAGAGCAGCAGATTAACAGAATTGTTTTTATCCATTGTTTCAACTTTTGATCAGCCATAGTTTTGGTTGGGAGGCGATTTTTCTTGAGTATTGTAAAAAAGTCAAGGGTTTGGGAATTATCCATTGATTTTTTGGCATATCTCATAGGAAGCGGGTTGTATGCGGTTGCGGTCAACACTTTTTCGGCTCCCAGCAATATCGCCCCTGGAGGCGTCACAGGCCTTTCCATCATCATCCATTATGCCACACAGGCCCCTATTGGTACGGTGATGTTTCTTTTAAACATCCCTCTTTTTCTTCTTGGGCTTTATTTTATCGGCTGGAGGTTCATCTCCAAAACGGTGTTAGCCACTTTTATGATGTCCATTATCATTGACGTCACGGCTCCTTTTATCCCAGCCTATCAGGGGGATATGATTTTAGCGGCCCTTTTCGGCGGTGTGTTGGAAGGGCTGGGGCTTGGGCTGGTCTTCCTGCGCGGGGCCACCACAGGAGGAAGCGATTTAGCGGCACGATTACTGGCCTTAAAATTCCCTCACCTATCTTTGGGCAGGCTGATGCTGTCGGTGGATGCCATTGTGATTTTGGCGGCTGCTTTGGTGTTTCAAAATGTGGAAAGCGTTTTGTATGCTGTCATTATGCTGTTTGTGTCCAGCCGTGTGGTGGATGGTCTCCTGTATGGCGCCGATAGGGGAAAGATGATTTTAGTGGTTTCCCGCAAAAGCGGCGAGATCGCTAAAGAAATATTGGATCAACTGGAACGCGGCGTTACGCTGCTACAGGGAAGAGGAGCTTATACAGGGGAAGGACAGGAAGTGCTTTTATGCGCCGTAAGACGGCATGAAGCGGTCAAACTCCATAACATCGTCCGCTCGGTGGATCCGGACGCCTTCTGGATCGTCACCGAAGCCGGCGAAATCATGGGCGAGGGATTTAAGCAGCTCAAGGCGCCGGACAGAAAGAAAAGGAGGAAAAAGACATGAAATCCTATCGCAAAGAATTGACTTTTACCATCCCGACCCGACGGGCTTTTGTCAATATTACCCGTCAAGTGGAACAGTGCCTTCAGGAGAGCGGGATTCGGGAAGGGTTGCTTTTGTGCAACGCCATGCATATTACGGCAAGCGTCTTTATCAACGATGACGAAAGCGGCCTTCATGCTGACTTTGAAAACTTCTTAGAAAAATTGGCGCCGGAAAAACCCTACTCTCAGTATCGTCACAACGGGTACGAAGACAACGGCGATGCCCATATCAAACGGACCATTATGGGCCGAGAAGTGGTTGTGGCCGTCACCGACGGCCGTCTGGACTTTGGACCTTGGGAGCAAATTTTCTACGGCGAATTCGACGGAAAACGTCCCAAACGGGTGCTGGTCAAGATCATTGGGGAATAAAAAGAGTACTGGTAGTATGCAAAAAAAACA
>CALCVR010000355.1 GCA_937905915.1 uncultured Eubacteriaceae bacterium | reverse complement strand
TTAGCGACAATCCTCAAAACGGCGGGGAGCAGACAAAGGAAACCGATTTCTGGGTGTCCGGTGTTTTGTGGGATACTTTAAACGACGCGTACGAAGCTACAGGCGATGAAAAATACGCCGACATGATCCGGGATGTATATGAAGGATTCCTCAATAATGAGCATGTCAGCTGGGGCTGGGATGTGGACCATTGGACCGACAATACCTACAACGACGATCTCTGTTGGTGGGCTCAGGCTGCCGTAAGAGCCTATACTTTGACCGGCGAGAAGGATTACTTGGATCTGTCCACCGACATGTATGAAAAAGTATACAGCCACTGGGATGAAACCTTCCTGGACGGCGGTATTTTATGGAGAATGATCCCTCCAGAAGAAAATCAAAAAAATGTGGCCACCAATGCCAATGCGGCCATTGTGGCAGCACGGCTTTCCAAAGTATACGCCGATATTGACGCTGAGAGGAGTGCCGCTTATAAAGAGCAGGCTTTGCGTATTTACAATTGGACCAAGGAAAACCTCTACCTCGGCAACGGCGAAATGTTGGATAACATCCAGTTTAACGGCACGAAAAACAATTGGAAATTCTCTTATAACAACGGCCTGTTCGCCGGCGCCAGCTATGAGCTTTATACTCTGACCGGTGACGAATCCTATATGGATACTGCTCGATTGTGCCTCGACTGGGTCATTAAAAACCTGACCTTCGACGGTACCACCATGAACGATGAAGGTAACGGCGATGCAGCGGCATTCAAAATCGTGTTCCTTCGCCAGATGTCCTTTATCGCCAAATCAAACGAGGCTGATGCTGAGCGTTATCTTCCCTTCCTGAAGGCCAACGCCTCCCAAGCTTATACCCATCGCCGCGCCTCCGATAACCTATGCGGCTCCAATCTGGCCGTCACCCCCGGTGAGGACGACAGCATCTACAGTATCTCCTCTGTGGCAGCTCCCTGTTTATTGTTCCTGGCTGGATTTGACGATCAGGAAACCTATCCGTTCTACGCCACTTTCTGGCAGGCTGAAGGCGCTGAACGAGCCGATGTTGCCACTGGCACCAATCAGTCCGGCTACACCGGCGGCGGCCATATCGTCTGGTGGAATGACGATACCGACCATGTAAAAGACGGATGGGTAAATTTCCCGGTGAAAGTCCCTGCGGACGGCATCTATAAGCTGCAATTCCGGTATTATTCCCGTCAGGAGAACACCCGTCGCATGAGTGTCAATGGCGGTGATCCTGTGAAGCTGACCTTCTCCGGCCAGCCTGCTAATCAATGGCTGATCCATGAAGAGTACGTCTATCTTCACGAGGGAGAAAACTCCATCCGTTTAACCTATTATAATCCCACCAATCATCCCAATGACGCCGACATCGATCCCTGGTTTTTCCTGGATAAGCCGTACTCCTCTCTACGGGATGAACTTTACATCTCCCAAACCCAGCAGGACGACGCTGTCGTCACCAAGATCGACAATCTTCAGGCAAAAGACCAATCTTGTAATGTAGCATTGGCTCTGTACAATGCCGACGGCCGCTTTATGGGAACTACCATTGAATCAGCTTCCGTGTCTGCAAACGGCACAGCTACGATAACCACTTTCCTCAAGGATCTGCCTCAAGGCGTAGCATCCTATCAAGTCATGGTTCTGGACGACAACGGTGCTCCTCTCGCCCAGGTCTTTCGTGGGACTATTCAGTAATATCAATCCCATAATGAAACATCTGTTTTGACATGAAAAAGATGCCGCTGGTGTTTTAGAAATCCAACGGCATCTTTTTTCCACATAAGAAAAGATTGGTACAAAAAAACACCTGCGTAAAAACGCAGGTGTTTTTCGTTTGTTTGGAGCCAAAAAACGTCGGTGAATTATTCGCCACGCATCTGGGCAAAGCACTCGCTGCAGTAGACCGGACGGTCCTCGCGGGGCTTAAAGGGAACTCTGGCTTCTTTACCGCAGTTTGCGCAAACAGCGGTGTGCATTTCGCGATCGGCTTTGGATGCGTTCTTGCGGGCATCACGGCAAGCCTTGCAACG
>CALCVR010000354.1 GCA_937905915.1 uncultured Eubacteriaceae bacterium | reverse complement strand
CTGGCCGTTGTCGGCGTCGCCCGGATAACCCTGTCCGAAGGACCAACCAGCGTAGACACGCTCGAGGATGTCTCTGGTGAGGGCCTGAGTCTTATAGGGCTGGCCGGAGTAGCTGTACATATAAGGGATGTGATGGTCGGGCTGGTTAGCGTGACCGTACTGACCCATCTTGGAGTCATAGTGGTCGACGATGTAGTCACGGCTTGTGCCGCCCAGAGTCTCATCGCTGAAGAAAGCGTCCAGACGAGCGTTGAAGTTATCTTTGCCGCCGTAGAGGTTGATGAGGCCTTGGACATCGCCCAGCGCCTGCCAAGTCATGGTGTAGCCGTTGGTTTCTTCGTAAGAGGAAACGCTGCGGTTATAAGCGCTGGCTTGTCCGGAGCCAACCATACCAGTGGTTAAGCCGTTGGGATACTTCCAGCGGCCGTCGGTGTAACGGCCGACAAACCAGCCGCCGCCGCCATAGTTCCAAACGTTAACGTAGTTCTGAGAACTGTTTTCAAAGTAGATGGCTTCATCCATGTGACCCAGAGCTTCAGCCTGCTTGGAAACGCCCCAGTCGTTGAGGTAGTTGTCCAAAGCCCAGGACAGGCCCTTGCCTTCTACGCTGTCATCGGTAAAGCCGACGTAGGGAGCCTCGCCCATGCCGGCGCGGCCGGCATAACCATCAACTTGACCGGCGCCGCTTGTTGCATTGCGGGCATACACAGAAGCGTTCTTGAGGCTGGCCATGTAAGCGTTCTCCTGGTCAAACTCAATGCCCTTCATGACGGCGTCGCCGAAGATAATGTCGGAGCTGGTGCCCACCATGGAGTTACGGCCGCCGACTGCCAGCCAGCGGGCCAGCCAGTTGGAATCGTTATAATGCTGCACCAAGCCGTTGAGCAGCTGGCCAGCATAGTCAGGAGTCAAGAGGTTGTAAGCGCTCCAGGAACCGCGGAAGGTATCCCAGAAACCGTTGTTGTAATAGAGTTTGTAGCCGGTCTTAGTGGTGCCCTGGAAGTAGGGAGAATTGTAACCCCATTCCGGTTCCTCGTTGGTGCCCAGGTTTTCGGAGTAGCCCAGAGGATCGGCATACAGACGCATAATGTTGGAGTAAAGAGCCACTTTTTCTTCTTCGGAAGCGCCTTCCACCTGAACGGTGTTCATCAGGTTGTTCCAAATGTCGGTGGTCTCTTTCTTCACTTCATCAAAGCCCTTGTCGCCAACTTCCAGCTCCAAGTTGTGCTTGGCCTGGTCGGCGCTGATGAAGGAGGTGGCCAGCTTCAGGACAACTTCCTTAGTGCCAACTTCAAATTTGGCGAAGCTGCCAGCGCCCCAGCCGGAACCGGCGCCGGTTTCAGAAGCAGCCTTGTCAAATTTACCGTAGACATACATGGTCTGACGGCCGCCTTCGGAGCCGGAACCTTCGCTTGTGCTGCCCTGGAAGGAACCGTCCTCATTAAAGGTAACGGAATCCAACACTACGGTAGGAGCGGTGGCATCCTCCGGGAAGGTGAAGCGGGTGACCGAGGCATGCTCAGTGGGGGTCAGCTCGATCTTGACGCCGTCGCTGAGGTCAATGGAGAAGTAGTTGGGGTTGCCAACCATGGTATCTTCGTTGTAAGACCGTTTGCTGTTGCTGGAAGCGCCTGTGGGGTTAGCGCCAAATTGGAAAATACCAAAGTCGCCCACCCACTGGCTGGCTCTATGAGAAGTGGTCATGCAGGTGAAGCCATTGTCAGGACGGGGATACCAGTTGTTGTTGCCGCCGTTGTAGGGACCCCAAACGTTAAAGCCATTGGGAGTCATGACGCAGGGCCACTGCAGGCCGCGGGAGAACAGAGCCTTGTTGTTGGTGCCGATAAAGATATTGGCATACTCAACCGGGGTCTCCTTGGGAGAGGTATCCACTTCGCGGATGCGCAGGTCGTCGATGTAAGCGTCGATCTCATGAGCGGTACCGGCGTCGTTGGTGGCCTTACCGTAGTCGACAATGATCTTATCAATGGTCTTGCCGGCAGCCACTTCGCCGATGTTGCTCTTGACCTGGTTCCACTGCTTGGAATACAGGTGGCCGTTTTCACCCTGCTCCTGGCCGGTGATGCCGTGGCCGTACTGATCCACAGCGCCAAGATCGCTCAGGAAGGTGCCATCGGTGAACTGCAGGTCCATACCAACATACTGGCTGGTGAACTCCCAGTCAAAATTGGAGTAGGCGTTGCCGCCGCCGTAGGTAGGCAGGATAACATAAGACAGCTGGGTGTCTTTGGTCACCTTGACGTTGACATCTTTATAGATGACGTTGCGGGAAGAAGCTGCGCCTTCCGCTGGCTGCTGGCCAGTGACATGCAGAGTGGAACTTCCCTGCCAAGCGCTACTATAAATAGGATCCGCGCCGTTTTCACCCCAACCATCGGGGGATCCGGCTTTTACAGTGCTCAAAGCCCTACCCATATTGTTGGACTCTAATACATTGTCCTCCAGCAGGGTGGAACTTTCGGTCCCTTCAAAGGATGATAAAAATTCTTTGTCAGTGTCTTGTGCACCGACGAAAATTGCACTTGCGGACGCACTGGTCGCAAGCAACGCTAAGCTTGCCATAAAAGCTAACGTTCTTTTGAATTTCATCTGCAATTTCCCTCCGTTTCAGTTTGGAATCCTTGCGTTTTGTTGCACTTCGACTGTTTACTTGTATTTGGGCTTCTACAAGCAAACAATGCATCAGCTCCTCTCATTTCAGAAAGTATGCTAACAACATAAGAGTTGGACCTTTTTTTGCGTTTTGACCAAATAACAAAAAACACACTACCTAAATTACATCGATATTCTACCATACAGTTTTTTGATTTTCAATAGTGTTTCCTGTTATTTATTTTCAAAATGCATTTATCAGGAATAACCTATAAAGAAAATTTAATATTTTTGTCTATTTTGCTTTGATTCCCGGTTTGTAAAAGTTTGTTTCTAATTTTCTTTTAATTATTTTTTTATCTAAGAAAAAAAGATACCTTGCAGTGCTTAAAAAAGCCGCCTTGTTCTTAGGAATAAAAAACAATATTATTCGTAATTTTACACCATAGTTATAATTGCTTTTTGTTTGATTCTTCTATTTTCTCTTCTATTTTATCTGAATTAGAACAATGGGTAGATTTTCCGCATTCATTGGCCCCGATCAAGGTAGTGATGGTTCCCTCGTACAGGGTCAGGTTGAGTTCACGCAGTACTTGTTGTTTTCCATAAGCAAAGGAAAGATCCGTGAGGGTAAAAATATCATTGCCCGTAGTTCTGTCTCGACCTCCTTAACAACAAGATGAAGAAAGGACCGCCTACCACCGACATAATGATCGATGCGCTGATCTCGTAGGAGATCGGACGCTGGCGGCATTTTGATACTGTTCTGGGATGGTATAACTTTGGGTTTCAGGCACACCGACCACATCGTCGACACCCAATTTATCTAGAATTTCGCAGGTGGCCACAGAAGTTGCCACAATATACGCCTGCTCTGTCTAGCCACTCGACAGCCGTAAGCCGCCGTCCGATTGGTCGGTGTATTGTGTCAGATCGGCAGGAATCTTTGCAATGGCCTCATCTACTTTAGAATAATCGGCATCTACATATTCGAGTTGTGCAATTCTGTCTTCCAGATCCTCAGCCCAACTGTTCACAATCTTTTGATTCTCTGCAGTCAATCCGTACTGTACGGCATCCTTCGCCTTTTGGAGTGCATCCCATGATTCTTTTGTATAAAGGAGGATCTTTGCCAAGGCAGCTTCCACAGCGCTATAGTCAGCACCTGCATATTCAAGATCCTCACGGGCTTCCATGAGCCGATCCATCATGTCATTGATATCGGCAAAATTAATGCTAAGTAAGGAGCAAAGATGTGTATCTACGATACGAATATCATGTCCTCGGACTTGCTGAAGCTCTGTAGGACGAAAAAGACCGAATTATTGTTCCTCGCCCTCTTTCTGCGGGTGTTCAAAGTGGATGGGCAGGGATCCAAGAGTGTCATTGACCGAATCAGCGCCAATACAGCAGCATAAAAGATTGTGTCACAGAAAGTAAAAGCCCTCTGGAGTGAACTCCAGAGGGCTTTTACTTTACCGAATCGTCATGATAGAATGTGGAAAAATCCAGACATATTAAAGGCTGACAAGTAGCAAGCAATGCTTTATCTCTTGGCTGGCAAGGCTACCAAAAGCAAATTTTAGGATATTAAGACAGCCTATCAACTTATCAACCTCCATTTAAATATTGTTAGGCTTTAATCCCTATTAATTCATCAATCCTTCTTATAAATTCCTCTGCCGTCAAAGCAGTCTTAGAAGGCAGGCGCCATAGGGGAATCCCCATATGGGCCAATGCAGCGTCTTTTTTTGCGTCCCGATTCATCTGATCGGGCTTTCGATGATATTCACCGTCAAGCTCAATCACCAGGATCGGATTATTAACTGCGTTGTAAAGAGTAAAATCCAAATGCGTATTTCTATGTAGGACAAACCGCTTGATCTCTGGATTCTCATCTAAATACGTCTGATCCGTCACCAAATTGGCAAGCGGCAATTTGAGAAGAAAATGCACCCTGGGATGATTCCGGCAATACCTCTGTAGGTGGTCGTAAACTGTCTGTTCAAACACGTTGTGGAGCTGTTCGGTACTGGTATAAGCTTTCATTTTTTTGTAAAGACCGTCAAAAATGCAAACTGTTTTGTCGGGAATTTCTTTGCCATAGGTCTCGATATAATCAATGAGATTCCGCATCTCTTCGTTTTTCTTCCGCAGATATGCAGCATCTGAGACCAGAACAAACTGCTTTTTCGCACGGGAAACTGCCACGTTGACCAATTCTTTGCTGAATAAGCAATGATCTCCTGCTAAATGCCCATTGGCAAACCTCAGATCATTTAAGACGGTGGAAAAGTAAACGGTGTCTTGTCCGCGCCCTTGAAACGCGTGAATCGTGCCGCAGATACCCTTATCACAGTGAAAATAAGATTTTAAGCAATCGCCCTGTCCGTTGAACGGCGTAATAACATAGGTATTTTGTAATTGTGGACCGGTGAGACTTTCAATCGACTTAATCTCCCGTTCGTTATAGAAGGAGGTTCCAGATTGAGAAATTGCGGCGTATTTCCCATGGTCGACCTTTAACAACTGTATCGCATCCTCATGTGCGTCAGTGTAAATGATAAGGTCGCCATCATAATAGAATTTGTTACAGTAATTGATGATGGAGTAGTCACATCGGTAATGTTCTCGCAATAGGGTCGGCTGAAGCTTCCAAACTTTTCGAATCGAACTTAAAAAGGTCTCGTGGTAATAATCATACCGTTCATCTATAATCGGTAATTTACCAGACGGGTTTCCTGTAATAGCACTCAATTGCTTCTGATCTCCCACTACGACACAACGTTTTGCCAAATGCAGTATGGGGAGACCAGCAAGCAGATCACACTGAGAAGCCTCATCCATAATAATATAGTCGATTTTGGAGCCATTTTCCAGCAGGTCTTTAAAATTATAAACAAGTGCATCTGCTGTCGTCAAAATAACAGGATAGACACTTCGCAGTTCATCTCTGCATTCATAACAGATGTGGCCTTCCTTGTTACAGGAAAGGATTGTATTGGCCGCTGCTTGGTATCTTTCGTCTGAACAATAGGAAAGCAGAAATTTTTGCAGAGCCTGTAGGGAGCCTTTGATGTATTGACCGGTGTAGAGGTCAGACAATTCTTTCTGCTTTTGCTGAAGACCAGTCCGTTCCAATACAGAAGCAAACTGATTAATTTCTTGGTTTAGATAAAAACGTTCTAACTGAAACTGTAACAGAAGTCCATTGGACTGAAATTGTTCACGGTTCATTTTCCAACGAAAACGATTAAGTAAGTGGTCCCACAAAGAATAAGTGCCAAATTCGTCCAGACGTTGTAAGGATTGGGCAATGCGATCAATTTCTTTCCGGAGCGTTTCAAGTTTCTTTCTCTGAAATCGGCGGATGTTTGAAAATTCCGGGTTTTCATGAAAAGCCTCTTGCCGTTTCTCTAAATGACGGAGCTGATTCTCATCCTCCTGCTGTTGATTTCTCATTACAACTAGACGATTGATGTCGGCTTCCATTTCTTTCATTCGGGAATAGAGACCGATCAGTTCGGGTTCTTCAAAAGATGAATCAGAGAGTTGAGCCGCTTGCTCAAGCGTTTTTCTGACGGTTTCTTTAATAGTTATCTCGAGCGTCTGCATGATCTTACTATTTCCCAGTCGCAGATAAAAAGGCGGGAGATTAAGTGCATCCAATTCCTCTTTGATATTGTCAATCGCCGAATTGTTTTTAGATACCACGGCTACCCGTTTTCCTCGAACGATCAAGTTTGCGACAATGCTGAGAATCGTTGTTGTCTTTCCTGTTCCTGGAGGACCCTCAATCATCGAAACCCGATCTTTTAGAGCGGCTTCAATGGCTTGCTTTTGGGAATAGTTCGATCGACTCATCAATAGAATGGGGGCGGTATCTGGTTCTGTGTCACGGGAAGCGTTGACTGGCTGGGAAAGAAGATAGCAGAGTAGTAGACCATCCGATACAGAATAAATATGGTTAAAAATGTTACTATGCCGCTCTAAAGCCATTTTGACAAAATTATCTTCGCTTTCTGACTCCGATTTTGTACTGCCCGTATCTTTTTTTGCCTGACGAATAACAGCTTGGTAGTATTGTTTGTAAAGGGCGATGCGTTTTTTAATATTGGAGGCATCTGCCGCATGAGCTGTGAAATAGCGCTGTTCTTCTTCAAACAGAGCTTGGTCCTTCTCCGTAAAAAAACGACAGCTTTGGATGTTTTTGAACCTAAAGGACATTATACTATTATCAGATGCAAAACGGCCTATCAATTTGCGGTCATCGTAGCCATCGACAAGAATTTTGGAAGTTTTGCCGGATACGTTAGTAACCACAAGAACGCAATTGTGTTCTTGTGCAAAATCCAAATGCGCAAGCAATTCTGTCCGTTCCATGACGCAATACCCCCTGTCCCTTTCCCATCCCGAAAAAGGAAGAGCTGTGTGATATAATGTTATTATATCACAGATCGATAGAGGTTCAACGGAATTAGCATTGGCAACCGCATGCTGAGTTCATCCAATGGGAGAAAGAATGAATGGAAGGTGGAGAACAACGTACAACAACCTTAGTAATTTCTCTGGGGCTGAGGGGCTGGACAAGGAGCTAAATGATTCTTATACTGTTTACAAATCAACTTGGAGTCGAATCATATCCTTTCCTGAAGCAAGCATCCGGATTTCACCGTGTTTTTTCTCTACAAAGCCTTAAGCTCTGTTTCGGTAAATAAAAATCCTTTTTATTGCAAACTACTCGAAATGAGGGCAGTTTTACAGTAAGCAACCAATCAGGGGTTCTTGATACATTAATAGGAGGTATCGAAACCATGAATATTATACTTGTATCCGTAAAGCTGTGGGCGCAAAAAGACAGCACATTATGTTGCAGTTCCTCTGCGAGTTGTGTATCCTTTCTATCCTTGGCGGATTGATAGGATTGACCTTATTATTGCTTTGTAAATAGGCAAGGAAAGATATACAAAAGAGACAGGTTGAATCCATAAAGATAGTCCACCTGTCTCTTTTTATTTATCAATTCTTAATTTCTTATCATAAACAAAAAATCCGAACCTTTTTTCAGAAAAGGTTCGGATTCGTTTTGGTTGG
>CALCVR010000353.1 GCA_937905915.1 uncultured Eubacteriaceae bacterium | reverse complement strand
TGGTGGTGGAACAAGCTTTGGCACAGGCACAGTCTTCAGTGGTAGATATAAATGGCCATTTAGAACTCCCGGAAAATCTAGAGTATAAATTAACGGTTGTCCAAAATGAAGATGTGATGGACAATTCTCAGTTAGCCGAAGTCTTATTGGAAAACATGGGAGATCAAGTCCAGACTGCCAGCGGACTTTTTGTGGAAGATCAGTTTGTTGGTGCAGTGGACGATACCGATACGGCTAACCAGGTTTTAAATGAGATTTTGGATTCCTACACCGATGGGAATGAACAAGCTGAAGCCAATTTTACCGAACAGGTAACCGTTAAAGAGGGGCTTTATCCCTCCGATGATATCGTATCGGCTGAGGAGATCAAAGAAGATTTGACTTCTCCTGTGGAAAAAGAGCAGGTATACCATGCCGCAGAAGGAGATACGGTAGCAAGTGTCTCAGAAAAATTTGGGCTGGAACCTGTCCAGCTTGTAGAGCTTAACCCTGCTCTGACGGAAGAAAGCGCTATTCAGGATGGTCAAAATGTTGTGATTTCAAAGGAACAGCCTTTTTTAAGCGTGGAAGTTGTCACAGTAGAATCGGTCATCAACGAACTGGATTATCAAAGTGTGACGGTAGAAAATTCTCATAAAGAGGAAGGAGAACAGACTGTTCTTCAAGCCGGTGAAAAGGGACAGGAACAGGTGGATTATCAGGTAGTAACCGTCAATGGGCAAGAAGTCTCCCGTTCTGTCACTGCCACCACATTGTTAAAAGCCCCTGTAGACGAAAAAATCGAGATTGGCACCATGGAAAAGCAGGTAGAAGTAAATCGTTCTTCTGGCAGCGATTCTCGGACAAGCATCGGTTTCCAGTGGCCGGTAAACGGCGGCCGTGTATCCAGTTCGTTTGGATACCGCTGGGGTAAAGTGCACGAGGCTATGGACATTGCCGCCCCTTATGGAACCAGTATTTATGCATCGGCCGGCGGTACAGTGGAGTTTGCCGGTTGGAAAGGTTCCTATGGTTATTGTGTCCTCATTGACCATGGAAACGGCTATAAGACCCGTTATGCCCATTGCAGCAGTCTGAAGGTATCTACCGGCCAAAAGGTCAGCCAGGGGCAGGTCATTGCCGCTGTTGGCGCTACGGGCTTTGCCACGGGTAACCACTGCCATTTTGAAGTCATTAAAAACGGTACAAAGGTAAACCCTGCCAATTATCTGTAAGTCATTCAAAATACCACTTAGCTTCTAGGATTTCTTTTGTGGATTTACCTTAGGTCCAAATAAATTGTGATGTGAAAAAAGAGCTGGATTTTTATCTCCAGCTCTTTTTTCATTGGTCATGCCTATCAAACTAGCTAGACTCAATCTAGTGCCTTCTCTAAGGCATCGATGATGATGCGCAGCGCTTTAATGCGAGCGTATTTTTTATCTACCGATTCTAAAATATGCCATGGCGCATAGGTTGTACTAGTTTTTTGCAGCATCTCATTGACAGCTACCTCGTACTCATCCCATTTTTCCCGGTTACGCCAGTCCTCATCGGTGATCTTCCACTGTTTTTCCGGCGTATTTTGCCTCTCCTCAAATCGTTTTAACTGGGTTTCCTTATCGATCTGCACCCAGAACTTAATGACCACTGCCCCCCAATCGGTTAACTCTTTTTCAAATTCATTGATTTCATAATAGGCGCGCTGCCAATCATTGGTGCTGCAAAAACCTTCTAGACGTTCTACCATCACCCTACCGTACCAGGTGCGGTCAAAGATGGCGATGTGTCCTGTTTTAGGCAAGCGGGTCCAGAATCTCCACAAATAGTGACGCGCTTTCTCCTGCGGGTCGGGGCTGGCTATAGGATGCACCTCAAATCCCCTGGCATCCAGAGCCTCGGTGACCCTTTTGATATTTCCTCCTTTTCCTGCGGCGTCCCATCCTTCATAACAGATGACCACCGGCACACGTTTTCGATAAAGCCGATAATGCAACCCATAAAGTTTCTTTTGCAAAATATCCAGGGTGGCTTTGTATTCGGCCGGCTCTATGGATTTATCTAGGGATACCTCCGACAGCAGCGGCACTTTTGCAAGGGGAAAACAATTCTGAAGTAGCTGTACGGCCAAGCTCTCATTCTGCATGGCGGTATCGATACCGGTACACAACCGCTCCAGCATCTGTAGTTCAGCCCAGTGCCTTTCTTTGGCATCTACAATATACCAGGGAGCATCTGGAATATCGGTATCCTGAAGATAGCGGTCAAAGACCTCCAAGCATTTATTATAGTGCTTGTTTTGCCACTTGTCGCTGTCGCTGATACGCCACGCCGTATCTTTGTCAGAAAGGAGATTATTGATGCGTTTCTCCTGCTCTTTACGGCTGATGTGGAAAAACAATTTGACCAGCAGATATCCGTTGTCGGTAAGCTGGCGTTCAAACCGCTTGACGCTGGAAATCCGTGCGTCGTATTGAGCATCGTCCAATCGGCCGTGGAACCTCTGGCGGCAGATTTCATCCATCCATCCTGAATCCAAAAAAACAAATTGACCGGCCTTGGGAATCTCCTTAAAAAAACGGTGCAAAAATGGATATCGTTGTTCTTCTTCGCTGGGGGATTTCATGGTCTTTACTTTAAAAAAGCGAGGGTCTAAATTGCGGATGACGCGTCCAATGGCACCGCCTTTACCGGCCGCTCCCCATCCCTCTACCAGCACCAACACCGGTAGATTCCGCTGTTTTAACATCATTTGCTGGGCGGCTAATTTTTCGCGTGCTTGTTTAAGCCGCTGGGCGAACGATTCTTGATCAGGTCGTTCGGGCTTGATGTATTGTTTGAGCATAAAATCACCTCGTTAAAATAGAAGTTGTTTCTTTTTCCATAATTATAACAGAACTATTCCATATTGAAAAGGAAAAACAATAAAAATATATAAACCAAAACCTTTAAAAATAAGCTGTTGAATCTTTTGATTTTTACTTGAAATTTTTTAAAACAGGTCTTATAATGTGCTTTAATCCGATGAAGGGAAGGAATTTTGCATGTTAACCTGGATTCTATTGCTTTTCACTTTTATCTTTGTGATTTCTATGGTGGGATGTGGATTGTTCCTTTGGAAATGCCCTCCTAAGGACATCAACGCCCTGATCGGGTATCGCACAAAGCGCTCCATGGAAAGTCAAAAAGCATGGGATTTCGCACAGTGTTATGCGGGAAAAATGTGGGTAAGATTGGGAATCGCTGATGGGCTTGTCTTCATTCCCTTGTCTTTTCTTCCTATTCCCGAGCGTCAAGTCTGGGTCATCTTCCTCTTTCTTTTCCTCCATGCTGTCGTCTTGCTTCTAGTATGCCCTTTGACCGAACGGGCTTTAAAACAATATTTGAACCAATCATAACCTACAAAGGGAAAGGGTCCATCCGGTTGGATGGACCCTTTCCCTTTGTAGAAGGATATCAAAATAATTGTTATAGGTACAGGTTATTCTTCAATGGAAATCTCTTTGTAGAAGTTCTCCAGCACCAATGCGACACCTCCTAAGGCGCATTGGTTTTCTCCAAAAGTGCCGCCTACTACCGTCATGCTCTTGATAAATTTGTTGCCTTTCCGCTTTTGTACTTTGGAAATGACTGTTTGGATCAAATAATCGCAATTCCACAACATATTGCCGGACAGCACAATGATCTCCGGTGAATAAATGGTAGCAACATTTTGGATACCGGCACTGATATAATCGGCTGTTTTATCAATAACCGATCGACATAGAGGATCTCCATTCTTGACCGCCTGAAGAATAGAGGCCAGCGTAATTTTATCATAATTGTCCATTTGGGAAAGGACCGAACGATTTCCCAATTTTAATTTGTCCGTCACTTCTTTCACAATCAAAGAACCGTTGACCAATGTCTCCAAACATCCATAATTGCCGCAAGCACATTTGGCTCCATGGACGTCGATAATGGTATGCCCAATTTCACAAGCGCCGTCATTATACCCCCGGAAGATCTGGCCATTGGCAATGAGACCTCCTCCAACTCCCGACTGGTTTACCAAACAAGCAAACACGCTGCTGCACTCCGAAGCTACGCCAAACCAGTATTCCGCCATGACGGCCGCTACTGCGTCCTTATCAAAGAAGGTGGGGAATCCGGTGTTTTCTTGAATATAATCCCGAATCTTAACGTTGTCCCATCCCGGAAAATTGGGAGGGCTTTGCATGCTTCCTTTTTCATGATCGCAAGGTCCTGCCGATACCAAGCCGATACCGATGAGCTTTTCCCTGTCGATCCCCGACTCTTCAATGGATTGCAAAATCAAGCTGCACAGCCGATGGAGCACATACTCCTTGCCCCGTTCCAGCTGCGTATCGCTGTGTAATTCATAGATCACTTGCGCTTTAAAATTGGTGATGACCAACTTAATGTATTCAGCCGTCAAGTCAATCCCCACAGCATAACGGCAATTGGCGTTGATTCCCAACATTGCAGGTTTACGTCCGCCTACCGACTGGCCTTCTCCAGTCTCCACCACCAATCCTTTTTCGATCAATTTCCCTGTGATTTTAGAGACAGATGCCACCGTCAATCCGCCATATTCGGCAATGTCCCTACGAGAGGTTGGCTCATGCCGCCGAATATAGTCAAATACAATCTTGAGATTAAGGGCCTTCATGGTCTCGCTGTTGATGCTGCCCACATTCACATGTACCATTTACAATCCTCTCTTTTTCTTCCTGATTAACAAAGTCTAACCCCAATTATATTGGCAGAATAAAAACTTTTTGTTTTTACCGAGCAATTTGTTGAAACGAGGGCAGAATATTCCCTATTTGTTATTATACAACGCCGATTTACAACAGTCAATTAATTATTGACAACATCTATCTTATCCACAATAATCATTCCTTTCTTTCGCTACATCTTACAATAAAACCCTTTTTCCTCTTATTTTATCCGTACCCTGGTAAGCATAGATGCTTGTTTTTCTACCGGTAATTCCAAAAACTCTAAATTTTATCGCTTTAACTCACAACATCGTCTTGAATTTCTGTGGGATGACTGGTATAATTTCAGTGTTGAATTTTTTGTATATTTGGTGAAAGAAGGAGTTTCTATGTCCGATTTAACCATTCAATTGACCGATCATCCCAAGGCAAAACCTACCGATGAATCCAAATTGAAGTTTGGCGATCTCTTTACCGATCACATGCTGATGATGGATTACGACGAAGGCCAGGGGTGGCACAATGCCCGTATCGTCCCCTATGGTCCTCTAGCTCTGGATCCGGCCGCCATGTGCCTGCACTATGGTCAGGAGGTCTTTGAGGGTATGAAGGCCTACCGCGCTGAGGATGGCCGTATTCTTCTGTTCCGTCCGGATCAGAACTTTGCCCGTCTCAACCTGTCCAATGACCGTCTTTGCATCCCCCCTGTGGACGAAGATAAAATGGTGGAATACTTAAAGGAATTCCTCCGCGTGGAGAAGGACTGGGTTCCTCATTCCAAGGACACATCCCTGTATCTGCGTCCCTTTATCATCGCCGTGGATCCTCATCTGGGCGTGCATGCCGGTAAGCATTACTATTTCATTGTCATCGCTTCCCCGGTAGGCGCTTACTATCCTGAAGGGATCAATCCGGTAAGCATCTATGTGGAGACCAAATACGTCCGCTCTGTCCGCGGCGGCACCGGTTTCACCAAGACTGCCGGCAATTACTCCGCTTCCCTTAAGGCCCAATCCGAGGCCGAGGAAAAGCACTATACTCAAGTCCTGTGGCTGGACGGTGTGGAACGCCGTTACATTGAAGAAGTGGGTACGATGAATGTCTTCTTTAAAATCGACGGCGAGATCATCACCCCCTCTTTGGACGGCTCTATTTTAGGTGGTATCACCCGTAAATCTGCCATCGAGCTGATGCGCAGCTGGGGCATGAAGGTCACAGAACGCCGTATCTCCATTGACGAATTGGCCGAAGCTTATGACGCCGGAAAACTGGAGGAGGCTTTCGGTACTGGTACTGCCGCTGTTATCTCTCCCATCGGTTTCCTGGATTGGGGCGATACTAAAAAGATGGAAATCGGCGGTGGAAAAATCGGACCGGTTTCCCAGCGTCTGTACGACGAATTGACCGCTATCCAATGGGGCCGCGCCAAGGATCCCTTCGGCTGGTCGGTTGAAGTGTGCAAATAAAATCATCTTGCCGATAAAAAGGAGAACCTTCATGCCGGATTATGCTTGTGAATCCTCGCGGACAGTGCTTCGATTCCCTGTCCCGCCTGAATGCGACGGCATGCGTCTTAAAACCTTTTTGCGGGGATGGTGTGGTGTCTCCTATCGTCTCGTGGTGCGGCTCAAACACGTCCCTATGGGCATGACCATGGCCGGCCGGCTCATTCGGACCATCGATCCTGTCCGCGCCGGGCAGGTGGTAGAGCTTCGCCTCCCTCCTGACACAAAAATAGCCCAGCCTATGGGCAATGGAGATTTGCGCGTCCTTTTTGAGGACGCGCATCTTCTTATTGTGGACAAACCCGCCGGTATGGCGGTGCATCCTTCGGCTGGACGGGAGGACAATACTCTGCTGGGCGCCGCGGCGGCCTATCGCAGGCAGCACGGCGAAGATGGGGCGTTCCGTCCCGTAGGACGGCTGGACCGGGATACCTCCGGCATCATGGTGCTGGCCAAACATTCCCATGCCGCTCATCTTCTCAATGGGCATGTCGAAAAGTGGTATCTTGCCATCTGCCTTGGTGAATTGAAAGGGCAGCAAACCATCGATCTCCCCCTTCGCGTCAAGGAAGGACACTCCATTCAGCGGGAGGTGGGAGAAGGTGGGCAACGTGCCGTAACCCATTGGCAAAGTCTATTTGTAGGCGGACATAAGACTTTGCTGGGCGTGCGCATTGAAACCGGACGTACCCATCAAATCCGCGCCCATATGGCTCACATAGGCCATCCGCTGGCGGGGGATACTATGTATGGCCCTCACGATCGAAACGGCATCGGCCGCCATGCCCTTCACTGCGGGGCCGTGAGGCTCGCCCATCCGGTTACAGGGCAACATATTGGTTTGACTGCGCCCCTGCCCGACGATATGCGTCATCTTCTGGAACAAATGGGCGCGAGCAGTCCAGAAAAGGTATGGCGTGATTTTTGTAGAAACCTTTGTCAAAAGGAGTGAACCTATGCCGGCCGCTATTTCTCACAACCTCATGGCTCAAGTTGTCTTGGAACAATGGAAGGGGATGTCCCTTTCAAAAGATGCTTTTCTGTTAGGATCCCAAGGCCCTGACTTCCTGTTTTTTCACCGTCTTCCCATGCGCAAAGGCACCCCTCTTTTCCGCTATGGAACGGCTCTGCATCGTACTCATGTGTGTATCACGCTCCAAAAAATGCGCCGATATATAGAGGATCATCCTGAGCAGAGAGATCCTCTTTTGTCCTATTGCCTGGGATTTCTCTGCCATTATTCTTTGGACCGAACCGCCCATCCCTTTATCCTTTCCGGTGTGGAATGGTGGTCGAATCAGCCCAAAGCCGTGGCCAAGCCGCTCCTTCATTCCTACTTAGAAAGCTTGTTGGACGTCATATTGCTAAGGCGGGAAAAGGGTATTGCACCTATGGATTTCCCTTTGAAACAGGTTATCCCCAAGTCTTCGGAATTGTGGAAGCAAGTGGGAGAACTATACGCATTTCTGCTGCGTGAGCTTTATCAAGTGGAGGAATCTTCTCAGGTTTTGGCCCAAGCTGTCCACGACGCCCGGACCTGCATGGGGATCCTTCACGATGGAAGCAGTTTTAAACGTCCAGCCTTTCAGATGTTGGAACGATTTTTGCGCAAGGGACCGCTGGTGTCCTCCCACATCCGTCCCCTTATGGAACCAGACGATTACGATTACGCCAATGTAGAGCACAGCGTCTGGCAGGCTCCCGGCCAGGAGGAAGAGCGGGAGGAAAGTTTCTTCGACCTCTTCGACCGTTCGGTCGAGGAGTCCATCTCCATGATGGATGCTTTTTGCAATCGTCCGGTTGGGAGCTCTTATTGCGATCTCACCCATTGCCTTTCCTTTTCGGACGGATTGCCAAATCAAAACATTGTTTCCCCAGAGCATCTAAAACAAAAGGATGGCTTAGAACCATAAAAAATCCGGATCCAGGTAGGATTGCTGTTTAAAACCATTCTTAAACAGGCGCGGGTGACGAAATACGCCGTCGCCCATATTTTTGCAACACAGCAAGATGAAAGCCTGCGGCCAAAAATATGGCCGCAGGCTTTTCTTGTTTCTATTATCTGACGTATTTTTACATTAGTTCTCCTTCTTCTTTAGAAGAAGCGCCGTCTTGCGCAAACCGTTGCAAAAACAGACGGGTTCGCTCATTCTCCGGATGATCGATGACCTTCTTGGGGTCGCCCTGCTCTACAATATAGCCCTTATCCATAAAGATAACCCGGTCGGCGACATCTCTGGCAAAACCCATCTCATGGGTAACCACTACCATGGTCATATGTTCCTCAGCCAGCTCACGCATGACCTTGAGGATTTCCCCTGTCAGTTCCGGATCCAGCGCCGAGGTAGGTTCGTCAAAAAACAAAATATCAGGATCCAAGGCCATAGCCCTGGCAATGGCCACGCGCTGTTGCTGACCTCCCGACAGCTCACAGGGATAAGCGTTTTCTTTTTCCGAAAGCCCCATTTTTTTAAGCAGTTCTCTGGGATGGGCTTCGGCATTTGGCCGGTCTACTCCAGCCACTCGAATAGGAGCTTCGGTAACGTTGCGCAGTACAGAAAAGTGAGGAAATAAATTAAAGTTTTGGAATACTAAGCCGAATTTCTTCCGGATATTTTGCATCTGTTGTTTGTCACCATACTGGCCGTCCTGACACAGCACATCTCCGGAATACTGGATAAGTCCTCCGTCCAGATGTTCCAGAGTAGTGCAGCATCGCAGCAACGTGGATTTGCCCGATCCGGAGGGGCCGATGATGGCGATAACCTCTCCTTTTTCCACGTCAAAGGAGATATCATTGAGAACACGGTTGTCACCAAAGGATTTTTTTGCATTTTTTACCGTTAAAACAGCCATTTGTCCGCCCTCCTTAATGGTAATAGGCCATCTTGCGTTCCGCCCAGTTAAACACCCGCGTAATTAGGAAGCTGGCCA
>CALCVR010000352.1 GCA_937905915.1 uncultured Eubacteriaceae bacterium | reverse complement strand
GACTACCTATTGAGGCCGTTTTTGTCGGTGCGGTACCTCTTTGACCGGGAACCTTTAAGTCCCAACGACGACGATTATGATTATTACACCTATGTGGATTGGCAAAACGGCTATTATGTCTATGAAAACAAAAACTTTATTCCCATGGGATTCTGCTACGATAGTTTCATCACACGGTCTGAGTACGACGCCTTGACGGAACAGCAGCGGCAACGTGTGCTGCTGCATGCCGCGGTAGTGGAGGACTTTGCAGCTGAAAAGTACGAACGAACCATGACCCATTACGACACAAGCGAATGGTTGGATACTTCTGATCAGGCTGTGGCGGAAGACTGTGCTGACAGACGGGAATATTCCTGCGAAACTTTTGACCGGGACAACACTGGATTTACCGCCACCATCACCCTGCCGGAGGACTCAGAAGGCAAACTCTTGTTCTTCTCAGTGCCGTGGGAAGAGGGATGGTCGGCCCAAGTCAACGGGGTGGACGCTGTCATTGAAAAGACCAATGTGGGCTTTATGGCGGTATGGTGTCCTCCCGGGACGAGTACCATCCGGTTTAACTATATGACGCCCGGTCTGCCTCTTGGACTGATGATAACGGGAATCTCTTTTGTGATATTCCTGCTTTATTTCTTTGGCATGCGGGCTCTTAGCCGCCGGAAAGCACGCCGCTTGGCCGTCACACAACCGGAGGACGAGATCCTTCGTCACAACAATGAGGATGATAGCATCGAAACCTATTATCTCAAAGATTTGTCCCTTATGTTCCCACCTGAATCACCAGAGCATTTGCCACCTGGGGAACAATCCAATCTGTCAGAAGATGGGCGCGAAAGTCCTTCTAATGAAGACCAATAAAAACTTGATAGAGTAAGGATGTGTGCACCATTGTCAACTGTGTATTTGGTGGTACCCTGTTACAATGAGGAACAGGTGTTGCCGGAGACAGGGAAACGTCTCATTGAAAAGATGGAAGAGCTGGTGCGTCTGGGCCTAGCCGATGAAAAAAGTCGTATTCTTTTGGTCAACGATGGCAGTAAGGATAAGACCTGGGAGCTTATCACACAGCTTCACAAGGAAAATAAATATGTCTGCGGACTAAAACTGTCCCGCAACCGGGGGCACCAAAACGCTGTTTTAGCCGGGCTGATGACTGCTCGGCAGTATTGTGACTGCGCCATCTCTTTGGACGCCGACCTTCAGGACGACATCGATGTGATCAATCAGTTTTTAGAGAAGTTCAACGAAGGATGCGACATTGTGTACGGTGTACGTAATAAGAGGGATACCGATACCTTCTTTAAGCGATCCACCGCCCAAGGATTCTATAAAATCATGAACGCCTTAGGCGTAGAGGTAGTATATAACCATGCCGACTATCGTCTGATGTCCAAACGGGCCTTGGACGCCTTGTCGGAATACAAAGAGGTGAATCTGTTTTTACGAGGCATTGTCCCCACCATCGGATATAAAACAGCTACGGTGTTTTATGACCGCCACGAGCGGTTTGCCGGGGAATCCAAGTATCCTTTGAAAAAGATGTTGGCCCTTGCGTTTGACGGCATCACATCCTTTTCGGTCAAGCCTATCCGGCTGATTTCAGGACTGGGAGTTATAATAGCAGTTCTCAGCGTCATAGGACTTTTGTATGCCTTGATCTCAAAAATGATCGGCATGGCTGTGTCGGGATGGACAGCCATTGTAGCATCCATCTGGCTGCTGGGAGGCATCCAGCTTCTATGCTTGGGAGTATGTGGCGAATACATCGGTAAAATTTACAGCGAAGTCAAGGCCAGACCCAAGTACTTTATCGACGAATTTTTGCAGCAGTAATGAGAGATCCCCCTGCAGAGTCCTGCTTTAGGTTCTGCGGGGGTATTTTTCCTCTTTGCCTTGCCATGGGGGAAGGACGTAATTGCAAAAAACTAGGGAATAGTGCTTGAAAATCAGGATGAAAATTGAGATAATATCCATATTGAGTGAAAAGGAAAAGCCTTGCGGCTGATCTGAGATGGAAAGGGGTCTGAAAATTTGGAACAGAATTGTGCCGTTATATTAGCAGGCGGCGAGGGCAAACGGATGAAGTCTGACGCCCCTAAAGTGTTGTGTGAAGTATTGTTTAAGCCTATGCTGGATTGGGTCATTGACGCAGTCCGAGGCGCGGGCATTGAGGATATTTGCGTGGTCACTGGCCATAAAGGCCATTTGGTGGAACAGCATCTGCTGGATGGACAGCATCTGGAAGGCTCTTGCCAGACGGTGTTGCAGGAGCCGAGATTGGGAACAGGACATGCCGTGATGCAGGCATCCGATTTTATTGCCGCCCATAAGGGAGGAAATGTGTTGGTCCTGTGCGGCGACGCGCCCCTTATGGACAGTAAAAATATCCGCGGCGCCCTAACGGCTCACCAGGAGGATGGCAATGCCGCTACGGTTATTTCAGCTAAGTTGGAGAATCCAGCCGGCTATGGACGCATTGTCCGGGACGACAACGACGGCACCGTCAACTCCATTGTGGAGGAAAAGGATGCAAGCGAAGCGGTAAAAGCCATCCGGGAGGTAAACTCGGGGGCCTATTGGTTTACGGCCGACGGGCTGTTGGAAGTGCTTCCTAAGATTACAAACAACAATAAAGCGGGGGAATATTATCTTACCGATACCCTTTCCCTGCTTTTAGATAAGGGATGCCGGGTGGACGCCTTTGCCGCCGATACAGGAGATGTGGTGTGCGGCGCCAACACCAGAGCTCAACTCAATGGCCTAACGGCAAAGGCCCGCCGCCGTATTCTGGAGCAATTAATGAATGACGGGGTGGATATCCCCTGTACCGACGGCATTTTAGTGGGGCCTGACGTGACCATAGGATCCAATACGTGCCTGCTGCCCGGCACCATTTTGCGAGGCAAAACGGACATTGGTTCAAACTGTGTCATTGGTCCCAATAGTTTGATTGAAAATAGTACCGTGGCCAATGATTGTATGCTAAACGCTGTGCAATGTTACCAGTCCACTGTTGGGGAAGGGGTAACGGCTGGACCTTTTGTGCATATCCGCCCGGGTACCCATTTGTCGGCCAAGGTCAAAATCGGCGACTTTGTGGAAATCAAAAATTCCAATATAGGGGAAGGGTCCAAAGTTCCACATTTGACTTATGTGGGGGATTCCGATGTGGGGACTGGGGTCAACTTTGGCTGCGGCTGTGTCACTGTAAACTACGACGGCCAGGAAAAAAATCGCTGTACCGTAGGAGATCACTGCTTTATCGGCTGCAATACCAACCTGGTGGCGCCGGTGACGGTAGGCGACTATGCCTATACGGCGGCCGGTTCTACCATTACCGAACCGGTTCCGGAGAGTGCTTTGGGCATTGCCCGGGCCCGTCAAGTCAATAAACCAGGCTGGGTGGAAAAAAAGAGGAAGTAATGCTCTGGGAGCGCCGGCGGCGTTTTCCGGAGTCTTGCCGGCGCCCTTGAGAGAAAAGGGGGAACAGAAACAATGAGTTTTCACGGCAAGAACATCAAAATTTTTGCGGCCAATGCCAGCCGGAACATTGCAAAATCGGTGGCGGAGCAACTGGGCCTGCCCCTAGGGAGGAGCGATGTCTCCACCTTCAGCGACGGGGAAATTTCGATTTCCTTTCACGAAAGTGTGCGTGGATGTGAAGTCTTCTTGGTGCAGTCTACTTGTGCCCCGGTGAATGACAACATCATGGAGCTGCTCATTATGATCGATGCCTGCAAAAGGGCGTCGGCCGGATGCATCACAGCTGTCATCCCTTATTTTGGGTATGCCCGACAGGACCGGAAAGCCAAGGCTAGGGACCCGATCTCGGCAAAATTGATGGCGGATATTCTTACAGCGGCAGGAGCCGACCGGGTGTTGACCATGGACTTGCACGCGGCACAAATCCAGGGCTTTTTTGATATCCCAGTGGATAACCTCAACGGCGTACCGGTGTTGGCGCCCTATTTCCAACAGCTGTTTGGAGCCGGGCGCCAGGATGTGGTCATTGTGTCCCCTGACTTTGGATCGGTGACACGGGCGAGGGCATTCTCCCAACGCTTTGGTAATGCGCCTATCGCTATTATCGACAAACGCCGTCCGAAAGCCAATGTATGTGAAGTCATGAATATTATCGGTGACGTAAAGGGAAAAAGGGTTATTTTGGTGGATGATATGATCGATACCGCCGGTACCCTTTGCAATGCTGCCAAAGCGGTGATGGATATCGGCGGGGCCAAGGAAGTCTATGCCTGCGCTACCCATGGGGTGCTATCCGGCAGCGCATTGGAACGTATTGAGAACAGCCCTTTAAAAGAGGTAGTGCTGTTGGATACCATTTCGGTCAAAGAATGTAGTTGCCAAAAGATTAAATACTTACCTGTTGCGCCGGTATTTGCTGAAGCGATTTCCCGTATTTCGTCTAATCGACCGGTTTCCACCATGTTCAATTAAGGGAGGAGTATCCTGTATGGCCACCGAACGCGAAAAAATGCGGAAAGGACAACTTTATAACGCCTCAGATCCGGAGTTAGACGCACTGCGTATCCAGTCTAGGGATCTTGTGGAACGCTATAATGCAACCCATGCAGCTGAAAAGGAACTGCGTCTTTGTCTGCTGAAAGAGCTATTGAAAGAAATCGGGGACGACAATATCGGTATCGAGCCTCCTTTTCACTGCGACTACGGCTTTCATATCAAAGTAGGGAAGCACTTTTTTGCCAATTTTGACTGTGTCATTTTGGACGTATGCCTTGTTACCATTGGGGATTATTGTCTCCTGGGCCCGGGTGTTCACATTTACACAGCCTCTCATCCTTTGGATCCAGAGATCCGTAAAAAAGGCCTGGAGAATGGGAAGCCTGTGACCATCGGCAATAATGTCTGGATCGGCGGACGTTCCATTATCAACCCCGGTATCACCATTGGGAATAACGTAGTTGTCGCATCCGGATCGGTGGTGACCAAAGACGTCCCGGATAATACAGTGGTGGGGGGATGTCCGGCCAAGGTGCTCCGGCGGATAGAATCCGCATCCACAACGCCCTGAGACTGTAGAGGAAGAATCTCCTTTTGGGACACGGTATCAAAAGGCTGGATATGCAGGATAGGCGTCCCGGCGGATAGAATCCGCATCCACAACGCCCTGAGACTGTAGAGGAAGAATCTCCTTTTGGGACACGGTATCAAAAGGCTGGATATGCAGGATAGGCGTCCCGGCGGATAGAATCCGCATCCACAACGCCTTGAGGCTGTAGAGGGAGAATCCTCCTTTTGGGGCACGGTACCGAGCGCCGCAGGACTGTATTGTTTTTTCAACAATCTCAGAGCACGATGGGGCGGTAAGGTACTGTCCATCTTATCAATCATAATTTGTGCTGCCTGGGCGCTTTGGCGCCCGGGCGGTTTTTGTGCGCATAAAGGAGTTTTGCCATGTTTTTTCGCAAACCAAAACCCACAGGCCCGGTGGATTTTTTAATTGTAGGGCTTGGGAATCCCGGAAAAAAGTATGAAGGTACCCGACACAACGCCGGATTTATGGCGCTAGATGTGCTGGCAAATCGTCTGGGTGTCAAGGTGGATCGTCTCAAATTCAAGTCCCTGTGCGGGCAGACGGAATTGGGGGATAAACGCTGTCTTTTAATGAAGCCACAGACCTTTATGAACAATTCCGGGGAGGCTGTGCAGGAAGCGGCAGGATTTTATAAGGTCCCGCCGGAACGGGTATTGGTGCTGTTTGACGATATCTCCCTTTCTCCCGGTAAGTTACGCATCCGCCGCAAGGGTTCGGACGGTGGGCACAACGGCATTAAGAATATTATTTATCTGCTGAATTCCGATCAGTTCCCCCGGGTAAAGATCGGCGTGGGGGCGAAGCCCCATCCTGATTATGATTTGGCAAGCTGGGTATTGTCCGGTTTTTCAAAGCCTGATCAGGCTTTGATGCTGGAGGCCTATGACAAAGCCGCCGACGCGGTAGAACTGCTGGTCAAAGGGGAAACGGATAAAGCCATGAACCTCTACAATGGTTAGAGCGGGCAGTGCCCGCAACCATGACGCGCTCTGGGATTGGTGCAAATTCGAGATGCAGAGGGCCCGCGAGGATATGCCGTGTACAGGTGCTGTACCAAAAGGGGAAAAGAGTCTGGAAAACCTCAGGATGATGTGGAAGCTCTACCTGGAAGAAGAGATATTGCCCCCGCTTCCCCAGATACCGTGTCCTGAGAGGAAAATGCCAAGAAAACTTTAGGACGGAGTGGCCGTGGGTACTGCCCACCCTGCTTTCCCCTTGTTTTTCGAATCCATTTTGTTATACTACCGGGAGAACATCCCGGACAGTCAGCGGAAACCAGATGGGTTACTCCCTAGTGGTTTCCGCCATTGCCCGTTACAGCGGGACCAACTTGAGAAAGAGGCGATGGCATGACCTTCTTAAAAAATGCCCTCAAAGGGCTTGCAGAATTTGATACCGTGGCAGCATGTATCCAGTCCGGCCGTGGTCCTATAGCTGTCTCGGGCCTATCGGGTATTCAGAAAGCCCATTTTATTTACGCTTTAGGGCAGACATTGGAAAGGCCGGCCGTAGTGCTTGCAGGAGATGAGTCGGAATGCGCTCAGTTACAGCGGGATCTGGAATCTATGGGAGCTAGGACGCTTTTGTATCCGGCCAGGGACTTGAGTTTCCAACGCCTAGAGGGACTTTCCCGGGAATACGAACACACGCGTCTTGAAGTGCTGTATGCCATGCAAAACGGACAATGCGATGTAGTCTTAACCACTCCTGACGCCGCGATGCTCTATACCATCCCCCCGTCCCTTTTACAGGAGAGAACGTTACATCTTCGTCCCGGACAACGCATCCCCTTGGATCAAATGGCCGCCGCCCTAGTGGATGCCGGTTATGTAAGAGCCGATCAAGTGGATGGTGTTGGACAATTTTCCATCCGCGGAGGGATTTGCGATTTTTACGCCCCTGGTACGTCGTCACCCACCCGTGTGGAAATGTGGGACGATGAGATCGACACCTTGCTCTCCTTTGATCCCGAGACCCAACGACGCACCGAGCAGTTGGATGAGGCGGTTATCACACCGGCAGTGGAGATTCTTCCCCCTCCGGCCGGCCGGCTGGAAGAGGATATCCGCCGTCTTAAAAAGGGGCTAAAGGGGGCCAAGCATCAGGCTGCCCTTACCCACCTGACTGAGGACTTAGACCGTTTGGAGGGAGGCGGACGGCTGCACGCTTTAGATAAATATCTCCCTTTGATCTACCCGCAAAAGTGCAGCCTTTTTGATTACGTCGGGGAGGGGATGCTGTTTGTCTCCGACCCGGTGAAGGTCAAAGAAAGGGCTCATTCCTTCCATTGGCAGATAGGAGAGGATGTCAAATCCATGCTGGAGGAGGGCGTTCTCTGCAAAGGGATTACAGAGTTCAGCCTGTCGAATGAACAGATGCCGGGCATCTATGAGCAGTACCGGGCCGTTTATCTGGATGCCTTTACCCGGGCAGGGTACGAGACATCCTTACAGCATTTGGTGACGGTCAATACGCGGCAGCTGTCGGTGTGGGGCGGAGGGCTTGATCTGCTGAAGGAGGACATCGAGCCCATGCTGGACCGGCATTGGTCTGTGGCCGTGCTGGCGGGGACGCCTAAATCAGCCGACAATCTCTGTCGTAATCTGAGGGAAATAGGATTGCCGGCCGTCTATGTAGACCGGTGTGACGCTCTGACGCCGGGACAAGTTACCATTTTGCCCGGCAGCCTTTCGGCCGGTATGGAATACCCTGGGGCCAAAGTCGGAATCCTCACCCAAGGCCAGATTGCCGCAACCCGCAAACGAAAGGTGCGTCACAAGGCGGGGGATGCCCTCACCAGCCTCTCCGACCTTTCCATCGGAGACTATGTGGTGCATGCCACCCACGGTATCGGGCTGTTTGAGGGCATCCATAAGATGGACGTCCACGGCGTTATCAAGGACTATATTAAAATCCGGTATGACAAAGGGGATATCCTTTACGTCCCGGTAACCCAGCTGGATTTGGTGTCCAAATACATCGGCCCTAAGGAGGATAGCAAGGTCAAGCTCCATCGATTGGGCGGCACAGAATGGCAAAAGGCCCGGTCTCGTGTGCGCAAGGCGGTCAAGGATATGGCCAAACAGCTCATCAAGCTGTATGCCGAGCGCATGAAGGTGGAGGGATTTGCCTGCGGCCCGGATACCGACTGGCAAAGCGATTTTGAGCGGCGCTTTGTCTATGAGGAGACCGAGGATCAGCTCCGCTGTGTGGACGAGATCAAAGCCGATATGGAACGTTCCTTCCCCATGGATCGCCTATTGTGCGGCGACGTGGGATTTGGTAAAACCGAAGTGGCCCTCAGAGGCGCCTTTAAGTGCATTGACAACGGCCGTCAGTGCGCCTTGCTGGTGCCCACCACCATCCTGGCGTGGCAGCATTATCAGACCATCCTGTCCCGGTTTGAGGGATTCCCCATTCAGGCGGAGGTGCTGTCCCGCTACCGCACGCCAAAACAGCAGACCGCCATCCTGAACAAGCTCAGGCGGGGCGAAATCGATATGATTGTGGGGACCCATCGCCTGGTACAAAAGGATGTGAAGTTCAAAAACCTAGGGCTGGTCATTGTAGATGAAGAACAGCGGTTTGGCGTAGCACAAAAGGAACGGCTCAAGGAATTGTTCCCGGGAGTGGACTGTTTAACCCTGTCGGCCACTCCCATCCCCCGCACTCTCAATATGGCCATGTCGGGAGTCAGGGATATGTCGGTCATCGAAGAAGCTCCCCAGGACCGGCATCCCGTACAGACCTATGTGGTGGAGTACGACCCGGTGGTTCTAGACGAGGCCATCCGCCGGGAACTGCGCCGTGGTGGACAGGTTTACTATCTCCACAACCGGGTAGACTCCATCGAACAGGTGGCCTACCGCATCTCCCAACGCATCCCCGGAGCCAAGGTGGGAGTGGCCCACGGCAAGATGACCGAGGAGGCTTTGTCGGAGGTGTGGGAGCAGCTTCTGAACAACGAGATCAATGTGCTGGTGTGCACCACCATCATCGAAACGGGGGTGGACATCCCAAACTGCAACACCCTTATCATTGAAAACGCCGACCGTATGGGCCTGGCTCAGCTGCATCAGCTGCGGGGACGGGTGGGACGTTCCTCCCGCCGGGCTTACGCCTACCTGACCTTTGCCGGGGGAAAGGTGCTTTCTGAAGTCTCTACCAAACGTCTGGCAGCCATCCGGGAATTTACCGAGTTCGGCTCCGGATTTAAAATTGCTATGCGGGATCTGGAGATCCGCGGCGCCGGCAATATTCTAGGAGCCGAACAGCACGTCCATATGGAAGCGGTGGGATACGATATGTATTTGCGCCTTTTGTCCGAAGCAGTGGACGAGGAAAAGGGAGAGAAAACTACCCGCCGGGAAGCTGAGTGCCTGGTGGATATCCAGATGGAAGCCCACATCCCGGAACGGTACATCCCAAGCTCCGCCCAGCGGCTGGACATCTACCGCCGAATTGCCGACATCCGTACCCAGGAGGATGTGTCCGACGTGCTGGACGAACTCATCGACCGGTTTGGCGATGTGCCCGACGCTGTGGCGGGTCTGGTGGAGGTGTCGCTGCTGCGCAATATGGCGGCAGATCTTGGCGTCCGTGAAATCTCTCAGAAAAACGACCGACTGTTGTTTTATATACACACACCCGATCTGGAGCGGACCTCCCGCCTTATGGCCGGTATGAAGGGGCGGGTTATGCTCAGCGCGGGACAAAAACCGTACATACAGGTCAAGATGTTGCCGGGGCAATCCCCTCTCAGCTGCATGCGGGAGACGCTGGAGGGCATGGGAGACGCCAAACAGGCATAACGGCAATCCGTGAATAAAAATCCCCCGGCGTAGCCGGGGGTATTTCATATGCGGGCAAAGCCCTAT